>NZ_BCYU01000074.1 GCF_001598355.1 Sphingomonas asaccharolytica NBRC 15499 | reverse complement strand
GCTGGCCGCCGCCAAGGCGTTCGGTGAGGCGGCGCGGGCTCGCGGCGGTGCCTTGCTCGTACTGGTGTCGCGCGATGATGTCGGGGCGCTGGGCGATTTCCATGCCGCTGGGGCGACGCATTTTCTGGCCAGCCCGTTCACCGAGCTCGAATTCGCCCAGGCGTTGCGGTTCGCCTGGCGCCTCGTCGAACGGATCGCCGGCGATTGGGATCGCGGCCGCGCGGTCGACCTGCTCGGCTGGCGCTATAATCGCCGTACGCGCCGCGTGCGCTTGACGCCCGCTTTGGGCAAGCGGCTCGATTTGGGCGAAGAAGTCTCGCTCGGTACAGCGCTTCGCGCGCTGCTGCCCGAAGATCGCGCGGCAGCGGCAGCGGCGGTCCGTCGTGTCGGCCATGGCGGAGCGACCGCGTTCGCGCACGATCACCCAGGGGTCGGGCGGCTGGTCCATCATGTCCAGGCGACGACGGGCGATCCCTGGGTCCACGGATTGATCGAGGAACTCGGCACCGCGCCCAACGCGGCGGCGGAAACCGAAGAGGCGATCGAAGGCACGTTCGACGCCGGCGCGGCCCGCGCATGGCTCGATCGCCGGCTGCAACGCGGCGAACGCGCGAGCGCGATCCTGATCGCGCTCAGCCGCTTCGATCTGGTCAATAGCGGTTATGGCCGCCCGGCCGGCGATGCGCTGATCCGGGCAGCGGTCAAACGGATCGCCGGTGTCGCCCGCACGACCCTCGGCAAGCGCCAGATCGTCGCGCGGCAAAAGGGCCCCGAATTCCTGGTCGGGCTCGAGGAAGCGGCGGACGCGGAAGCGCTGGCCGAGGCGCTGGCCGAGGCATTGGCGCGGCCCTTCGCGATCGACGGCACGTTGGTGGCTGTCGGCGCGCGGCTGGGGGTAGCTGCGGCGCACGCGGACGAAACGGTCGATGCGCTGTTGCGGCGCGCCAATGACGCGCTGGACGATGCCCGCGCGTCCGACGGCGCGACGATCCGCATCGCCGACGAACCGGCGATCGCTGAGGCTTTGTCCGTCGATCTGCGCCGGGCGATCGAAAGCAATGAGATCGCGGTGCTGTTCCAGCCGCAGGTGGCGATCGCGACAGGGAAGATCGTCGGCGCGGAAGCGCTCGCGCGATGGGAGCATCCGCGCTTCGGCGCGATCGGTGCCGATCAATTGTTCGCCGCCGCCGATCGCGCCGATTTGGGTCTCGCTTTGTCCGACCATATCCAGCGGTTGGCACTCAGCCGGGCGGCGGCCTGGCCCGAAATGCTGTCGGGTCAGCGGCTGTCGATCAACCTGACCGCCGCCGATATCGCGCGGCCCGGCTTTGCCGATATCTTGCTCGACCGTATCGATGCCTCCGGGTTCGCGCGGTCGCGCCTGACCGTCGAGATCACCGAAAGCGGATTGATCGACGACCTTGGCGTCGCGTCGTCGTTGCTCACCGGGCTGAGACAGGCGGGGTGCCGGGTAGCGATCGACGATTTCGGCACCGGCTATTCGAGCCTCGCCTATCTCAAGGCACTGCCGCTCGATTATCTCAAGATCGATCGCAAGCTGGCGCAGGACATCGGCGGATCGCCGCGCGACCGCATCGTCGTGCGCGGGGTGATTGAAATGGCGCTGTCGCTGGGACTGTCGGTGATCGCCGAGGGCGTCGAGACTGCCGAACAACTCGACCTGCTCGCCAAGGAAGGGTGCCAATATTATCAAGGCTTTCTGTGTGCGGAGCCCCTAACCAGTGCGGCGCTTGCCGATCTAGTCGCGGCGTAAGCGGAGTCGGAAGCTGCCGGCCCTCAGGATGCCCTCTTCATCCGCTGATCGACGATCCGCTCGAACTGCGCGCTGGCGCCCTTGGCCAGCATGTCGAGCAATACCAACGCGTCCTCGTCGATCGGGCGGCCGCTGCGCCAATAGGCGCCGATCGCCGCGACTGGCTTGCCGACACCGATCGGTGCCATCGCCAGGCCAACGAAGTAGATCGAAAGATAGGCGTCGAGCGGTACGCGGAGATCGACGCGGATGTCGGGAATGACGATCGTCCGGCGCTGCGTCATCGCCATGCCCGAGATGCACGAATCGATCGGAAAGCGCCGCCCGGCCCATAAAGGCGCGATCGAATCCTCTCCGACATAATGGACCTGATCGCGCTCGCGCATCGCCACTGTCACCCCGTCGCTGCCCAGGATGGCGCGCGCGCGCGACCGTAATATCTCCAGTATCTCGGCGAGCGACTGGGCTTTCGTCAGTGCCTCGGTCGCGGCGGTCATGAGCCGCAAGCGTTTGAAACGGACCGTCTTCTCCATCGCTCCTACCCCACGCGCGAATCCTGGCGTTACGCTCAGGGAGTAAAGATTAATTCTTTTTGGACCAATTTCTTGTCAGGTCAATCGATCGCGCAAATGCACGCCGATCCGCATCGCGTTGGCGACGATGCTCAGCGTGGGATTTAGAGCGATGGGCTTATCCCGCTGCCTTCGCCAGTCCCTTCGACAATTGCAGCGCGCCATTGAGCCGCGCCTGCGGATCGCCCCATTCGCGCGCGATCACCAGCTTGCTGTCTGGGCGCAACTTGGCCACGCCATTGAGCCGCGCGACATAGGCGAGCAGTCCGTCGACATTGGGCGGTTTGTCGTCGTGGAAGCTGACGAGCGCGCCCTTGGCGCCGACATCGATCTTGGCGACGCAGGCCTTCTTCGCGTTGAGCTTGATCTCGATAAGCTTGATCAAATTCGCGGTTGGCTCGGGCAGGGGGCCGAAACGGTCGATCATCTCCGCGGCGAACGCTTCGATCCCGTTCTGATCGTCGAGCTCGTTGAGGCGGCGATAGAGACCCATGCGCAGATCGAGATCGGGGACATACTCCTCGGGAATCATGATCGCCGCATCGACGGTGATCTGCGGACTGAAGTCGCGCGGGCGCTGCGCCAGGCCGCCGGCGCGGGCGTCCATGATCGCTTCCTCGAGCATCGACTGGTAGAGTTCGTAGCCGACCTCGCGGATATGCCCCGATTGCTCGTCGCCGAGCAGATTGCCCGCGCCGCGAATGTCGAGATCGTGGCTGGCGAGCTGGAACCCGGCACCCAAGGTATCGAGATCGGACAGCACCTTGAGGCGCTTGTCGGCAGTTTCGGTTACGATGCGGTTGGCCGGCGTCGTCAGATAGGCATAAGCCCGCGTCTTCGCGCGTCCGACGCGGCCGCGTAGCTGATAAAGCTGGGCGAGGCCGAAGCGGTCGGCGCGATGGACGATCATCGTATTGGCGCTGGGAATGTCGAGCCCGCTCTCGACGATCGTGGTCGAGACCAAAACCTCGAACTTCTTGTCGTAGAAGGCGGACATCCGCTCCTCGACCTCGCCAGCGGCCATCTGGCCGTGCGCGACGACATAACGGACTTCGGGCACGTGCTGGCGCAGGAATTCCTCGATCTCGGGCACATCCTTGACCCGCGGCGTGACGAAGAAGCTCTGACCGCCGCGATAATGTTCGCGCAGCAACGCCTCGCGCAGCACCACCGGATCCCAGGGCATGACATAGGTGCGCACCGCCAGGCGATCGACCGGCGGGGTCTGGATCACCGACAATTCGCGCAGTCCCGACATCGCCATTTGCAGCGTGCGCGGGATCGGCGTGGCGGTCAGCGTCAGGACGTGGACGTCGGTCTTGAGCGCCTTGAGCCGTTCCTTATGGGTGACGCCGAACCGTTGTTCCTCGTCGACCACGACGAGCCCCAGCCGCTTGAATTCCACTCCCTTGGCGAGGATGGTGTGGGTGCCGATCACGACGTCGACCGTGCCGTCGGCCAACCCTTCCTTGACCGCCTTCCCCTCGGCCGTGCCGACCAGGCGCGACAGCCGGCCGACCTTGATCGGAAAGCCTTCGAAACGCGCGACGAAATTGTTGTAATGCTGGCGGGCGAGCAGGGTGGTTGGACAGACCACAGCGACCTGCATCCCGCCCATCGCCGCGACGAACGCGGCGCGCAATGCCACCTCGGTTTTGCCGAAGCCGACATCGCCGACGATCAGCCGGTCCATCGGCTTGCCCGAGCCGAGATCGTCGAGCGATTCGGCGATCGCGCGGTCCTGGTCGTCGGTTTCCTGATAGGGGAAGCGGTCGACGAATGCGGGATAACCCGACGAATCGGGTTGAGCGACATCGGCGTGGCGGAGCGCGCGCAAGGCGGCGGTCGCGATCAACTCTCCAGCAATTTCGCGGATACGCTCCTTCATCCGCGATTTGCGCCGCTGCCACGCCTCGCCGCCCAGGCGATCGAGCGTGCCGCCTTCGTCGCCGCCATAGCGGCTCAGGACTTCGAGATTCTCGACCGGAACGTACAGTTTGTCGCCGCCGGCATAGGTCAGCGCGACGCAATCGTGCGGCGCCTTCTGCACCGGAATCTGGGTCAGACCCTCGTACCGACCGATGCCGTGATCGGTATGGACGACGAGGTCGCCTGGCGTGAGCGTCGCCAATTCTGCAAGAAAGGCGTCGGCCGATTTCTTGCGGCGGTTGCGGCGCACCAGCCGGTCGCCGAGCATGTCCTGCTCGGTGAGCAAGGCGATGTCGGGCGCGGTGAAACCGTGATCGAGCGGCAGGATCGTGAGCGCGACACCGCGATCCGCGACGCCTTGCGCTTCCTGCCAGGAGTCGACCAGCGTCAGACCGGTCAGCCCGTGATCCTTGAGCAATCCGGCCAGACGCTCTCGCGACCCGGCGGAATAGCTGGCCAGGATCGGTTTCTTGCCGTCTTTCCGTAGCTTGTCGAGATGCTCTACGACCGCTTCGTAAATATTGATGCCACTCGCTCGTTCGGGCGCAAAGTCGCGTGGGCCGTCGACCTCGAAGTCCAGTACCGTATCACTGGGCGGCTCGTGAAATGGCGTGGCGAGATGCGCCTTGGCCTGATCGAGCCGCGTCGCCCATTCGTCCGGAAGCAGGTAAAGCGCGTTGGGTGCGAGTGGGCGATAGCTGCCGGGATCGCTCGATTGCGCCTTCAGGCGGTTGGCGTGATAGTCCGACACGGCCTCGAACCGCTGTTCGACCGCTGCGGTGACGCCCGATTCGCGGATCACCAGCGCGTCGTCGCCGAGATGATCGAACAACGTCTCCAGCCGTTCCTCGAACATCGGCAGCCAATGTTCCATGCCGGCCAGGCGGCGGCCGTCGCTGATCGCCTGATAGAGCGGATCGCCCGTCGCGGTCGCGCCGAACTTCTCGCGGTAGCGGGTGCGGAAGCGCTTGACCGATTCCTCGTCGAGCAAGGCCTCGGATGCCGGCAGCAAGGTGAAGCCGTCGACGCGACCGGTGGTGCGCTGGTCGGCGGCATCGAAGGTGCGGACGCTCTCGATCTCGTCGCCGAAGAAATCGAGCCGCAACGCCTGGTCCTCGCCGCTCGGGAACAGGTCGACCAATCCGCCGCGCACCGCGAACTCGCCCTGGTCGTGGACGGTGTCGGTGCGGACATAGCCGTTGGCCGACAGCAACACGGCCAATTTGTCGCGGCCGATCCGCTCGCCCGGGGCGAGGCGCGCGACGAGCTGGCGGATGCGGAATGGAGTCAGCGTGCGCTGGGTCGCGGCATTGGCGGTGGTGACGACGAGTTGCGGTTTCTTCGGCGCCTGTTGCAGGCGGTGGAGCGCGGCCAGCCGCTCGGCCATGACGCGCAGGGTCGGGCTGGCGCGGTCATAAGGCAGGCAGTCCCAAGCGGGATAGGTGACGATCTCGATCTCAGGGGCGAAATACCCCGCGGTTGCCGCCACCGCGCGCATCTCCGCCTCGTCGGGCGCGATCAGCACGACGCGGCCCGGTGCCTGGGCGCGGGCGAGGTCGGCGAGCAATACGGGCAAGAACCCCGCCGGGACGCCGGCGAGGGTAAGGGGGGCTTTCGCGGAGAGGATCTTGCGCGGGTCGGTCATTGGTTTCCTATCGCCCTCTCCCCTTTGAGGAGAGGGTTGGGAGAGGGGTAGTGCGGCAAGGGGTGTCGTCTGTGGCTGCCCCTCTCCCCGACCCTCTCCCCGGAGGGGGGAGGGAGTTATTTGGCAATCGGTACGAAATTCAGCTGCTTCATCGCCTCGATCATCGGCCCTTGCCACTGCACCGGCACATCCTGCGTCCCGATCGCCCAGGCCATGATGTCGACGTCCTGTTCTTCCAGGAAGGTTTCGAACCAGTCGATCTCGGCATCGTTCCACGTCGCGCCATGTGCGTCGAAGAATCCGCCGATCATCAGATCGGCTTCCTTGGTGCCGCGGTGCCAGGCGCGGAAGCGCAGGCGCTTGAGGCGGATCTCGCGGTCCATGGGTCTCCAACGGCAATTGGCCGGCAGCGCGTTGACGCGCAGTCGGCTGGGGTTAGGAAGAGCGAGATAGCTATGCGCCCCGATATCCTCAACCCGCTCTTTGCCGAAGTGACCGCGCTCAGGGGCGTGGGGCCGGCGCTCGCCAAGCCGCTCGATCGGCTAGGGCTGCATCGCGTCGTCGATGTCGCGTTTCATTTGCCGACCGGGTTCATCGACCGCGTGCCGCGCGACGAACTCGACATGGCCGATGCCGGCCGGACGATCGCGATCACCGTGACGCCGGTCGACTATCGCATCAGCAGCAGTCCGCGCGGGCCGACGCGCGTCCATGCCACCGACGCCAAGGGGAATTATGTCAGCCTGATCTATTTCGGCGGCTCGACTGGCTGGGTGAAGAAGCTGCTGCCGCTCGGCGAGGCCAAGCGCATTTCGGGCAAGCTCGAAATGTACGGTCAGGAATTGCAGATCGTCCATCCCGATCTCGCCGAGCCCGATGAGGGTTTTCGCGAGCGCGAGGCGATCTATCCGCTGTCCGAAGGGCTGACCTCGCGCCGGCTGGGGCAGATGGCGCATCAGGCGATCGAGCGTGCGCCCGATCTGACGGAATGGATCGAGCCGGGGGTCAAGGCGCAGCACCAATGGCCCGACTGGCGCGATGCCTTAGCGCGCGCACATGCCGATCCCGCCGATCAGAAAGCGCGCGAACGCCTCGCCTATGACGAATTGTTCGCCAACCAGCTCGCTTTCATGCTGGTGCGCCAATCGTCCCGCGCGCGGCGTGGACGTGCGCTCAACGGCGACGGGCGGCTGCGCGATATGCTCAACCTGCCTTACGCGCCGACCAATGCGCAGGCGCGGACGATCCGCGAGATCGAGGGCGACCTTGCGCAATCGGCACCGATGCTGCGGCTGCTCCAGGGCGATGTCGGGTCGGGCAAGACCTTGGTAGCGACCATGGCGCTGCTGACGGCAGTCGAGGCGGGCGCGCAAGGGGCATTCCTGGCGCCGACCGAGATACTGGCGCGGCAGCATTACGATACGCTGCAACGCATGCTCGCCGGGCTGCCGGTCAATGTCGCGGTGCTGACCGGACGCGACAAGGGCAGGGTGCGCGAATCAACGTTGATGGGGTTGGCGGATGGCTCGATCCACATCCTGGTCGGGACGCATGCGATCTTCCAGGAAGCAGTTGCCTATCGCGACCTCGGCCTGGTCGTGGTCGACGAACAGCATCGCTTCGGCGTGGCGCAGCGCCTGCTGCTGCAGGACAAGGGCGCCGCACCGCATTTGTTGGCGATGACCGCGACGCCGATCCCGCGCACGCTGACCCTGGCGCAATATGGTGAGATGGACGTCAGTCGGCTGGATGAGATGCCGCCGGGCCGCCAGCCGATCGAGACGCGAGTGATGTCGGAAGACCGGCTGGGCGAGATCGTCGAGGCGCTGGGACGACACGTCGACGGCAACGGTCAAGCCTATTGGGTGTGTCCCTTGGTCGAGGAAAGCGAGAAATCGGATCTCGCCGCGGCCGAGGCGCGGGCAGGGTCGCTCCAGGCCCGGTTCGGCGATCGCGTCGGACTGATCCACGGCCGAATGAAGCCCGCCGAGAAGGACGCGGTGATGGCGCGCTTCGCCAGCGGCGATCTCAGCGTGCTGGTGGCGACGACGGTGATCGAGGTCGGGGTCGACGTGCCCAATGCGACGTTGATCGTGATCGAACATGCCGACCGATTCGGTCTCGCCCAGCTTCATCAGTTGCGCGGACGTGTGGGGCGCGGGACGGGGCGCTCGATCTGCTTGCTGATCCGCGGCAATGGCTTGAGCGAAACCGCGCGCGCGCGGCTGGCGCTGATGCGCGAGACCAATGACGGCTTCCGCATCGCCGAGGAGGATCTGAGATTGCGCGGCGCGGGCGAGATGCTCGGCACGCGGCAATCGGGCGAGCAAGGCTATCGTCTGGCAACGCCCGAGCATTTCGCCTCGCTCCAGCAGACCGCGCATGACGATGCGCGGCTGATGATCGATCGCGACGGCGGGCTCGACGGGCCGCGTGGCCAGGCGTCGCGGACAGCACTCTATCTGTTCGAGCGTGATGCCGGGGTGCAATTGCTCCGTTCGGGCTGACGCGGTACCGCGGCACTATGCCGATCGTCGCCGTTATCTTCGTCTTGCTCGCCGGTGTCGGCCTCGCCGTTCAGGCTCCTACCAATGCCGCGCTGGCCAAGACGTCAGGGTCGGTACTGCTCTCATCGCTTGTTTCGTTCATCGTCGGGTCGGCGGTGCTGGCGCTGGCTTGGGCGGCAACCGACCGGACATCACCGGCCGGGTTGCGAGGTGCGCCGACCTGGGCCTGGGCTGGCGGCCTCTATGGCGCCTGCTTCGTCGCCGCGATGGCGTATGCGGCGCCACGGCTCGGATTGGCGACGACGTTGACGGTTGCGATCGCCAGTCAGCTCGCGATGGCGCTGGTGCTCGACCATTTCGGATTGCTGGGGCTCAAAGTCACGCCGGTATCGCTGGGCCGAATCGCCGGTGTGGCGTGCGTGCTCGTCGGGATTGTGCTGGTTCGGCGCGGTTAGCGAACGTTCTTGAGCAACGCCGCGAGGAGTTCGTAATATTCGGCCATGCCGATCGGCCGGTCGAGCTCGCAGCCGATCCGCCCGCCAAGCGACCAGCGCACTTCGGCGACGATTACTCCGACCACGGGAAGGGTGATGTGCAGCCGTTCGCCGATCGGTCGGTCGGTATCGACTCGCGCCATTAGTCCCTGGGCCGACATGTTGACGACCAGCACCGATACCGGCCGGGCATCGCCGCCGAACGCGCGCGCGCGGTAATGAACCTCATCCCGCGGAGCATCGCGTTGATCGCTATAGGCCAGTGCCGCGCCCATCGAGTCCTTTCCCGTTCGCTACAATGAGTAACGACCAGCGCATGAAAAGCTTGAAAAGGAACGTGTTTAACGACCGTTAGCCATATTCACGCCGGTGTGAGCAAGCCGTGATGCTTCTTGCCCGCCGACACGCGCACCGGATTTCCCGCCATCACGATGGTGAACGCCTCATCGGCCACCTTCTCGCCGTCGACTCGCGCGCCGCCACCGGCGATCAATCGCCGCGCTTCGCCCTTGGATGTGCAGAAGCCGAGCCCGATCAGCGCATCGACAATCCCGGTCGAGCCGGACACCGCAAAGGTCGGCAGATCGGCACCGGCCGACCCTTCCTCGAACGTCTTGCGCGCTGTCTCCGCCGCCGCTTGCGCCGCCTCGGCTCCGCGGCACATCGCGGTCGCGGCGTTGGCGAGGACGATCTTGGCCTGGTTGATCTCAGCGCCTTCGAGCTTTTCGAGTTGTTCGATCTCGTCGAGCGGCAAGTCAGTGAACAACCGCAGTCTTTTGCCGACATCGCGATCGTCGGTGTTCCGCCAGAATTGCCAGTAATCGTAATGCGCCAGCTGGTCCTCGTGCAGCCATACGGCGCCCGACACGGTCTTGCCCATCTTCGATCCGTCGGCGTTGGTGATCAGCGGCGTGGTGACCGCGAACACCTCCGTCCCGTCGGCGCGCCGGGCGAGATCGACGCCGTTGACGATATTGCCCCATTGGTCCGATCCGCCCATCTGCAGCCGGCAGCCCAGGCGCCGCGACAGTTCGAGGAAATCGTAGCCCTGCAGGATCATGTAGTTGAATTCGAGGAACGACAGCGACTGCTCGCGGTCGAGCCGCAGCTTGACCGAATCGAAACTGAGCATCCGGTTGACCGAGAAATATTGCCCGATGTCGCGGAGGAACGGCAGATATTCGAGCTTGTCGAGCCAATCGGCATTGTTGACCAGCACCGCGTCGGTCGGGCCGTCGCCGAACGTCAGGAAGCGTTCGAAGATTCGGCGGATCGAGGCGATGTTCGAGGCGATCGTCTCCTCGGCGAGCAGCTTGCGCGCTTCATCCTTGAAGCTCGGATCACCGACCTTGCTGGTCCCACCGCCCATCAGCACGATCGGCTTGTGTCCGGCCTGTTGCAGGCGGCGCAGCAGCATGATCGACACCAGATTGCCGACGTGCAGCGAGGGCGCGGTCGCGTCGAAGCCGATATAGCCCGGCACGACCTGCTTCGCCGCCAACGCGTCGAGTCCGGTCGCGTCGGTCATCTGATGGACATAGCCGCGCTCGTCGAGCAGGCGGAGCAGGTCGGATCGGTAATCGGTCATGATGGCGGCGCGGGTAGCATCGCGACTAGCGACTCGGCAACTTCGACAAGGGATCGATCGGCGTACGGCCTTGCCTGAGCTCGAAATGCACTTCCGGCCGGTCGGCGAAGCCGGTGTCCCCCGACAGCGCGATCGTCTGCCCGCGCTTTACCGCCTGGCCGCGAGTCACGATGACGCGGCTGGCATGCCCATAGACGCTGGTCCAGCCATTGCCGTGGCGGACCATGACCAATCCGCCCAGACCGGCGATGCTGTCGGTGGTGTAGATCACTACGCCATCGGCCGCGGCCCTGATCGGCGTTCCCAGCGGCACCGCGATCTTGATGCCGTCGTTTCGTTCTCCGCTCGCGCCGCCGCCGAACCGCTTGACGACCTTGCCGCTCGCCACCGGCCAGAGGAACGGGCCGCTGAGCGGGGAGGGCGCCCCGACCGCGGCGGTAGGGGGCAGGGCCCTGGTGACCGAGGCGGCTGGACGAACCGGTCTGACATTGTCGGGAATGGCGGGCTCGCCACCGCCGGTGGCGATATCGCCAAGGTCGATCTTGAACGCTGCCGCGCGCTCGGCGAGCGTCTGGGGCGGCCGAGTGCCGCCGGGGATCAGGATACGACGGCCCGACCGCAGCACATAGGGCTCGACCAGATTATTGGCGGCAACGATGTCGGCCCAGCGGACGACATAAGCCCGCGCGATCGCGATTCCCGATTCGCCCGGCCGGACCAGATGGTAGCGGCCGCCGGGAATGCGCAATAGCTGTCCGGCGCGGATGGTGAAGGGCGAGTCGAGGCCATTGGCCTTGGCGATGATCTCCGAGCCGGCCCCGGTCTTGTCAGCGACGCCGCGCAACGTGTCGCCTGGCCGCACGATATAGCTCGACTCGCCGATCGTCCTGGCGTCGGGTGTTACCGGGCGCGCTTCCCAGGCGGGCGGCGCCGAGGGCGGGGCGGGAGCCTCGTCCTGCGGTGGCGGCGGGTCGTAATCAGCCATGGGCGGCGGGCCCGCGTCCGACGGTCGCGCATAATCGGTCTGCGGAATGCATCCCGAAAGTCCGAATATCAAGAAGACAAGTGTGATCATTCGCATCGCGGGCCCCCCCTGCGTCATCGATACGCTTTCTCCAGCATAGCCAATGAATCGCGATGCGTCAGGTCCATCTGCAATGGCGTGACGGTGACGTAGCCCATTTCGATCGCTTCCAGATCGGTGTCGGCGGCCGGCGTGTGCTCGACGCGGCCCAGACCCATCCAATAATAAGCGAAGCCGCGCGGGTCGGTGCGCTCGATCACCTTGACCCGACCATAGTCGCGCAACCCCTGATGGGCGACGCGCACGCCCTTGACCTCATCGGGCGGGATTGGCGGAAAGTTGACGTTGACGACGATGCGCGGATCGACCGGCGCAGCAATCAACGGCGCCAGCACGCGCTCGCCCCAGGCTTCGGCGGTATCGAAGGTGACGTCGTGGCCGGGCGCTTCGGCACCGTAGCGCTGGCTGATCGCGATCGACCGGATGCCGGCAAGCGCGCCTTCCATCGCCGCACCGATCGTGCCAGAATAAAAGACGTCCTCGCCCAGATTGGCCCCGCGATTGACTCCCGACAGGATCAGATCGGGCCTGGCGTCGCGCATCACATTGGCCAGCGCGAACATCACCGCATCGGTCGGTGTACCGCCGACAGCGTAACGTCTGTCGTCGAAACGCTTGACGCGCAGAGGCTCCGTCAGCGTCAGCGAGCGGCCCTTGCCGGATTGCTCCTCGGCCGGCGCGACGATGGTGATATCGTCGGAAAAGCGTCGCGCCAGACGTTCAAGCACCGCCAGGCCGGGTGCGTAATAGCCGTCGTCATTGGTGAGGAGGATCCTCACGCCTTGGGCTCAAGCCGGTTCAACCCACCGAGATACGGTTGTAGCGCGTCGGGGATCGCCACCGCGCCGTCTTCCTGCTGATAATTTTCCAGGATCGCGACCATCATCCGCCCGACGACCAGCCCCGAGCCGTTGAGCGTGTGGACGAACGCCGGCTTGCCGTCCTCGCCCCGGAAGCGGGCGTTCATCCGCCGCGCCTGGAAATCGGTGCAGGTCGAGCAGCTCGAAATCTCGCGATAGCGGCCCTGGCCCGGCAGCCAGACTTCGAGGTCGTAGGTGCGCGCGGCCGAGAAACCCATGTCGCCGGTGCACAATTTCATCCGGCGGAAGGGCAGGCCAAGCCGGGTCAGCACGTCCTCGGCCGCCGCGGTCATCCGCTCGTGTTCGGCTTCCGACTGATCGGGCGGCACGATCGAGACCATTTCGGCCTTCTCGAATTGATGCTGGCGGATGAACCCGCGCGTGTCGCGTCCGGCAGCACCCGCTTCGGAACGGAAGCAGGGCGTCAAGGCCGTGAAACGCAGCGGCAGTTCGTCGGCAGCGAGAATCTTTTCGCGCACGATGTTGGTCAACGACACTTCGGAGGTCGGAATTAGCCAGCGACGCGTATTTGGGTTGGGCAGGCTATGCCAAACGTCTTTCTCTAATAGCGAAATGGCGCCCTTAGGATCGATCGATTGCTTGGCTAGCCATTCGTCATACGCCTTGCGTTTGAACTCGTAGTATTCAAACGGATCGAGCGCGATGTCTGTTACGAAAAGATCGTCCTCGAATTTCGGTAGTTGACCGGTGCCGAACATCACTTCGTCTCGGACCATCAACGGCGGTACGACTTCCTCGTAGCCGTGATGTTTGGTGAGGATATCGAGCCCGAACTGGCCGAGCGCGCGATTGAGCCTTGCCGCGGCGCCGCGCACCAAAGTGAAGCGCGCGCCGGCGAGGGCCACGCCGGTTTCGAAGTCCAGCCCAAGCGCCGGACCGATCGCATCGTGCTCGCGAATATCGAACGCGAAAACGGGCTTGGTGCCGCGCTCGTGTATCAACTGGTTATCGTCTTCGTCCGCGCCCGCGGGCACGTCGTCGAGCGGCAGGTTGGGAATCGCGGCGAGCGCCTCGTTCAGCGCGGTTTCCGCGCTGCGCTCCTCATCCTCTAGCTCGGGCAGGCGCGTCTTGAGCGTCGCGACCTCGGCCATCAGCCTGCTCGCGGTCGCTTCGTCCTTGGCCGCCTTGGCCGCGCCGATCGCCTTCGATGCCTCATTGCGGCGGGTCTGGCCGGCCTGCAATTCGGTGATCACCGCGCGGCGTTTCTCGTCGAGCGCGAGCAGGTCCGACGCCATCGGCGACAGGCCGCGACGGGCCAGTCCAGCATCGAAAGCTTCGGGATTGTCGCGGATCAGGCGGATGTCATGCATAGCGGCGAGGCTATGGCGGGGCGGGACGGGGCGCGCAACCCGGCGCGGTGCTGCGGCGTTCACCCTGCAACCCTGAGGAGAGAATGCCATGCAGCTTCGTCACAACACCCTCGTCGTCGTCGCCGACGGCCGCAAGGCGCTATTCCTGCGCAATGAGGGCGATGGCGTGCACCCAAATCTGGTGGTCGAACATGCCGAGGATCGGATCAATCCGGCCGATCGCGACCAGAAAACCGACGCGCCGGGCAGCACTGCCAACTCGTTCGGATCGGCGCGCAGTTCGATGCAGGAAGTCGATTTCCACCAGCAGGAAGAGGATCGTTTCGCTGCCGATGTCGGAGCGATGCTCAAGGAACGCGCGCTCGCCAACGAATTCGAATCGCTGATCATCGCCGCACCGCCGCACACGCTGGGCGAGCTGCGCAAACATTATCATGTCGAGGTCGCCAACAGATTGGCCGGCGAAGTCCCGAAGAACCTCACCGGCCATCCTATTCCCGAAATCGAGAAAGCGCTGTCCGCCGCTTAGGCGGCGACGGTATCGGCTTTCTTCTTCGCCAAGCGCTTGCGCACGACCATCGCGGTCGCGGCACCGCCGAACAGCAGGATCATCGGCGGCGCGGGCACTGGTGCAGGCGTGCCGCCGGTCGAGCCAGTCGAGGAGCCGTGGCCGCTGGAGCTCCAGCCGCCGTTCGACGACCAGCCGCCGTTCGAGCTCCAGCCCTTGGACGAGGAGCCGTAGCTCGACGACGAGGTCGACGAGGAGCCTGACGTCGAGGAAGAACCTGAGCTGGCCGACGAGTTGGACGAGCTCGATCCGTTCGAGGACGACGACGTCGAGGACGACGAACCGTTCGACGAACTTGAGGTCGACGACGAGACGTCACCCGACGACGAGGTCGACGACGACACGTCGCCCGAAGACGACGAGGACACGTTACCGCTGGACGACGACGAGACATTGCCCGACGAAGAGGACGAGGTGCTTCCCGACGAGAACCCGCCCGTCGAGGTCGACGACGACCCGCCCGAGCTGGACGAGGTCGATGAGATCGCGATCCCGCCGCTGCCACCGCCGCCGCCGCCAAAGCCGCCGGCGAAGAACCCGCCACCGCCGCCGCCCCAGCCGCCGCCACCACTGCCGCCGACGATCGGCACGCCGCCGCTCGATCCGGTGAAGGCAGGCGGCATCGGCAACGGAGCGCCACCGGCAACCGTCACGATTGCGGGCGGGCAGGTCGTCGTCGTCGTCACCACCTTGCGAACGCGCGATCTGGCGACGCTCGCCACTCGGGCCTTCACCACATGCCGCTTGTACGTCTTGGCATAAACGGGTCGAGCCTTGGCCGCGCCATCGGTCACCTTGACCGCACCGCCGCCTATAATGGCGCCCCCGCATGCGCAGGCGCATAGTTTAGCCATCGCCATCCGGACAGACATCGCGTCTACTCTCTCTCTAACCGTCGCTGACCCCACAGAGACGGTGGTGATTCTCGCAGTTACTTCGCTGCTAGTGCGATAGTGCGAAACAAAGAATTAAGCGCAATTCCATTAACCAATTATAGTCGCCCGATTTGATCTTTATATCGATCGATGTGGGTGCGGTTATGGTTAACGTGTCATTGTGATACGACGTAGGTTAACTTCGTTACTCGATCCGGGGTCTCGATCTATGACCAGGGGATGAAGGCGAGGTTCACGCCGTCGACATCAACCCCACATTATCGTGCCTGGAACGCGACGGGCTTTTTGTTTGTCGCCAATCGCTTGTGGAGCCGCTTCTGCGCCGCTATAGGCCCGCTCGTCATTAGGGGTCCGACAGGCGCACGGGAACAGTGTTCCAAGGGCCAAACGGAGAGTGGGGATGGCAACGGCTTTGAATCGCATGGATGATTCCAGTTTCAGCGTACCGGCCAATGATGGCGACGGCTATCGGCCGAGCCCTGACGAGCCGTTCATGAATCCCCGCCAGCAGGAATATTTCCGCGACAAGCTGCTGCGCTGGAAGGAAGCGATCCTCAAGGAAGCGGAAGTGACCCTGTCGCAGCTCCAGGTCGAGCCGCTGCGCGAGGCGGATCTGACCGATCGCGCATCTAGCGAGACCGACTGGTCGATCGAACTGCGTACGCGCGATCGCCAGCGCAAGCTGATCTCCAAGATCGATGCAGCGCTGCGCCGGCTCGATGAAGGCGAATACGGCTATTGCGAAGTCACCGGCGAACCGATCTCGCTCGGCCGACTCGAAGCACGGCCGATCGCGACGATGACCGTCGAGGCGCAGGAGCGCCATGAGCGCAACGAGAAGGTATCGCGCGAAGATTGATCCGATCCGTTTTGGATCGGATTTTTTCTAATGCCTGCGGTTTAACGCTTTCGACAGTCTTTCGACCTATGCGTTCGCGTGCGGCATGGACGCGTTTTTGGCAGGCATATGGACCACATTTCGCACGATCCCCTAACCGACGGCAGCGCCGACGACGCTACGGCACAGCGTAACGACGCGCGCGACAGTCTGTTGCTCGTGGCGCGGTTTCGCATCGAGGGTTCGACCGAGATCACGCAGGTGCGCGTCCGCAACCTCTCGTCCGGCGGGCTGATGGCCGATGTGCCCAAGCCGATCGATATCGGCACGATGGTCGAGGTAGAAGTGCGCGGCATCGGCTGGGTAAATGGCCGTATCGCCTGGGTCGCGGCTGGCCGCGCCGGCGTGGCGTTCGATCACCCGATCGATCCACAGGCCGCGCGTAAACCGGTCGTAGCCAGTTCAAATCCGGTCAAGGACAAGCCGATCAAGCCGCTATTCTGACGGGGACGCCCGGGCGCGTCGCACCCGGGCCCCGTTGCACGCGGGATCAGATCGCCGCGATTGCTTCCTTCACACGCAGTTTCTGCTTCTTGAGATTCGCGAGGATGCGGGTGTCGGGCGCAGGGCGCTGGCTTTCGGCAGTGATCTGCCGGTCCAGCACGTTATGCTTCGCCTCAAGAGCTGAAAGGTGCGAGTTCTGCATGGGAGCGACCTCCTTCATCAAGGTGGGTGGACCAATAGAACACGAGTCGCGCGATTTGTCGCCATCGATTTCACTTTCGATTCGACGCGGCGCATCGTTTTGGCGACAGATCGGTCTTCGAGGGCCCAAGGGACGCGAAGAGCGATGGACGAAGCGCAGATCCACAAACGGCTCGACGCCCTCAGGACCGAGCATCGCGACCTCGACTCGGCGATCGAGGCGTTGCGGGTATTGGGGTCGAGCGACCAGCTCCAGATTGCCCGACTGAAGAAGCGCAAGCTGTTGCTGAAGGACGAGGTTACCGCGCTCGAGAACCAATTGATTCCCGACATCATCGCCTGATCGACTCTGGTCCTGATCGAATTTGGGACGCGGTGATCGTTTCGCCGCTTGCGGGAAGCGTCGTTTGTGGCAATCGTGTTGCGCATGACAGGTGAAGTCACCGAACTGCGCATCCACCGCAAAATGATCGACACACTCTACGTCGAGGCGATGGTGCTGGCGGACGAGGCGCGCGGCTATTTCGACCAGGGTGCGCGCGTCGAGCGCGATGCGCTGGATCCGCTCGGTCGCGTCACCTTCTCGTGCGAATCGCTCAAGGTGACGACTCGGCTGATGCACGTCATTGCCTGGCTGCTAACCCAGCGCGCGGTCGATTCGGGGGAATTGTCGCCGCGCGACGCGCTCGATCCCGCGCGGCGCCTGGGCGATGCGCCGATCACCGACCGCGACGTGATCGAGCAAATGCCGGTTGATGCGCGCGGGTTGATCAACGCCAGCATCGATCTCCATCGTCGGGTCGCGCGCCTGGACGGTGCGCAGATCGACTCGTTGCCCGTGGACAGCCCGGTGCAGTGGATGCAGGCCCGCCTGGCGATGGCGTTTTAGAAGATCGCCCGTCGCACTAGGTGAGCGTCACAGCGCGGCAATGCGTGCCTTCGCTGCCCTATACTCAGCTTCCAGTCGATCGACGCGAGCCGCGACCGACTCGACCTTGTCGATCACGCCAATGCCCTGGCCGGATCCCCAGATATCCTTCCAAGCCTTCGCTTCGCGATTGCCGCCAAAGTTCATCGTACTGAGATCGCCTTCGGGCAGTTGGTCGGGATCCATCCCTGCCGCGACGATCGAGGCGCGCAGGTAATTGCCGTGCACGCCAGTGAACAGGTTGGAATAGACGATGTCTGCTGCCTTGCTCTCGACGATGCCCTGTTTGTAGGCGTCGACCGCATTGGCCTCGTCGGTCGCTATGAACGGTGAGCCGATATAGGCGAGATCCGCGCCCATCGCCTGGGCGGCAAGCACCGCGCCGCCGGTCGCGATCGCGCCCGAGAGGATCAGCGGTCCATCGAACCATTGCCGGATTTCCTGGGTGATGGCGAAAGGCGACAACCGGCCGGCATGTCCGCCAGCGCCGGCCGCGACCGCGATCAACCCGTCCGCGCCCTTTTCGATCGCCTTGCGCGCGAAGCGGTCGTCGATGATGTCGTGGAGCGTGATCCCGCCCCAATTGTGCACCGCTTGGTTGAGTTCCTCGCGCGCGCCGAGCGAGGTGATGGTGATCGGCACTTGCCACTTTTCGCAGATGGCGAGGTCGCCCATCAGCCGGTCATTCGATTTATGGACGATCTGATTGACCGCGAAGGGGGCGGCAGGGCGGTCGGGATTGTCGCGGTTCCACACCGCAAGTTCCTCGGTGATCCGATGCAGCCATTCGTCGAGCAGCGTCTGCGGCCGTGCGTTCAACGCCGGGAACGACCCGACGATACCCGCTTTGCATTGCGCGATCACCAGTTCGGGACCGGAGATGATGAACAGCGGCGACCCGATCACGGGCAGGCGCAGGCGATCGAATATCGGCGTCCTCATACCGGTTTCATAGCGCAACCGAAACCACAGTCCAGCAGTGCCGATGACTATTCAAAGTGACGGTACGGAATGCGCGGACGGTGCGGGTCGGTCCATTTGCCATTCATCCTAAAACCGTTATGGCGCGGCAACACACCATATCACCAGGGTCCAAAAAATCGCATGAAGATCACCGTCGCGGCCGCGCTGCTGCTCGCCACCGTTTCCACGCCGGCGTTCGCCGCGGCCCGACTGCCGACCGACGTCGTGCCGGTGTCCTACGATATCACGATCGATCCCGACGCGCAGAAGATGACGTTCACCGGGAGCGAGACGATCAATGTCACGGTCAACAAGGCGACCAGCGCGATCATCCTCAATGCCGCCGACATGACGATCAGCCGCGCCACGATCGACGGCAAGGCGATAGCGTTCAAGCTCGACAACGATGCGCAGCAATTAACCCTGACGCTGCCGGCGCCGGCCAGGCTCGGCAACCATGTCATCACCTTCGCCTGGACGGGCAAGATCAACGAATCGGCGGCCGGTTTCTTCGCGATCGATTACACCAATGACGACGGGTCGAAGGCCCGGATGCTGGCGACGCAGTTCGAGGCACCCGACGCACGCCGTTTCGCGCCGATGTGGGACGAGCCGAGCTTCAAGGCGAAGTTCAAGCTGTCGGCGATAGCGCCCAAGGGGCAGCTCGCCTTCTCCAACATGCCCGCCACCATGACCAACCGTCCTGACGGCACCCAGCTCTACAGTTTCCAGCAGAGCCCGGTCATGTCGAGCTATCTGCTGTTCCTCGGCATGGGGGACATGGAGCGCAAGACGGTAATGGCCGGCAAGACCGAGATCGGCGTCATCACGCGCAAGGGCGTGAAGGACCAGGGCGATTACGCGCTTGCCTCGGCCAAGCGGCTTCTGACCTATTATAACGACTATTTCGGCCAGCCTTATCCGCTGCCCAAGCTCGACATGATTGCCGGTCCGGGCACCAGCCAGTTCTTCGGCGCGATGGAAAATTGGGGCGCGATCTTCTATTTCGAGCCGGAATTGCTGTTCGACGAAAAGCGCGCGACCGAGAGCGACAGGCAGCGCATCTTCGTCGTCGTCGCGCACGAAATGGCGCACCAATGGTTCGGCGACCTCGTCACGATGAACTGGTGGGACGATCTGTGGCTCAACGAGGGCTTCGCCTCGTGGATGGAGAACAAGGCGTCCTACGATCTCAATCCTGGCTGGTTCGCGCGCGAAAGCGCGGTCAGCGAGGATCGCGAGGGCGCGCTGGCGATCGACGCCACCTCGGCGACGCATCCGATCATCCGCCATGTCGAGACGGTCGACCAGATCGGCGAGGCGTTCGACAACATCACGTATCAAAAGGGCCAGGCGGTCATCACGATGATCGAGTCGACGCTGGGTCCCGACAAGTTCCGCGACGGCATCCGTCGCTACATGGCGAAATACAAATACGGCAACACGCAGACCGACATGCTGTGGGCCGAGCTCGAAGCGGCGTCCCGGGTCAAGATCTCCGACAGCGCGCACGATTTCACGCTGCAGGGCGGCGTACCGCTCATCACCCTGACCGATGGAAAGTGCGTCAACGGCCAGACCGTCGCGTCGCTGGCGCAGAGCCGGTTCGGGCTCGATGAGGCGTCCAAAGTGCCGCAGACTTGGCGCGTGCCGCTACGCGTCGGGACGGTCGGCGGGAACCCCGTCAGCGTCATCACGACGGGCGCCAAAACCGACATCACCGTTCCCGGTTGCGGCCCGGTCGTTCTCAATGTCGGCAAGGGCAGCTATCTTCGCGCACGCTATTCCGGCGAGGCGCATGCCGCGATCGTCGCCAATTATGCGAAGCTTGCGGTCGCCGACCGCCTCGGTACGCTCGGCGACGATTTCGCGCTGGCGCGGTCGGGCGATCAGGATTTCGCCGGCTGGGCAGCAACCTTCGCGGCGGTTCCCGACGATGCGAACCCGCTCGAATGGTCGCTGGTCTCCGGGGAACTCGGCTCGTTGTCGGGGCTGTATGCCGACACGCCGCTCCAGCAGCAGGTCAAGGCACTGACGATCAAGCGGCTCGGATCGGAGCTGGCGCGGATCGGCTATGAGCAGAAAGCAGGCGAATCGCCGCTCGTCACAAATCTGCGTGAGGACCTGGTCGGCCGGCTCGGCGCAGCGGGCGATCCCGAAGTGCTGACTCGTGCGCGCGCCTGGGTGGCGAAGCTCAAGACCGACAGCGCGGCGATCCCGCCCGCGATCCGCGGGCCGATGCTCGGTACTTTCGCGGCCAACGCGACGCCAGCCGAATGGGAAGACCTGCTGGCGCTGTTCAAGGCAGAGACCAACCCGGTGGTGAAGAACGAATATGTCCGCCTGCTCGGCCAGGCCAAGGATCCGGTGCTTGCGCAAAAGGCACTCGATCTGGTCAAGACCGATGTGCTGACCGCACAGCAAAAGCCGACCATCTTGCGCGCGGTGGCAGGCGGTCATCCCGACTTGGCGTTCGATTACGCGGTGGCCAATGCTGATTTGGTCAACGGCGTGCTGGAGGCGAGCACGCGGGCCGGATTCATTGTGAGCTTGGGCGCCGGGTCGAACGATCCGGCGATGCCGGGCAAGATCAATACTTATGCCGAGAAGAACCTGCCCGTCGGCTCGCGCGGCGGCGTCAAGCGAGCGCTGGCGACGATCGCGGTGCGAAAGGCGGTAGCGGATCGGCTGCGGGCTGGTGTGACGGCTTGGGTGGCGAAAGGAAGCTGAGGACAGTCGAGGCATCGCCGCCAAGGCGCAAAAGGCCGACTAACGCCAAGTTCGTCGTCCCGGGCTTGTCCCGGGGTCCGCCGGGCGGCAGGCCTAACGGCAGAGGCTCGACGGTATTACCTGTGGCACGGCA
>NZ_BCYU01000073.1 GCF_001598355.1 Sphingomonas asaccharolytica NBRC 15499 | reverse complement strand
CCCGGTCTCGCGCCCGGCGTACCCGGCGTCGGGGCAATGACGACGGGGGGCGGCGGCGAGGTCACGGGGGCAGCGGGCGAGGCCGGCGAACGCGAGGGTGGCTGGCCGAAGCGCGGCGGATATGGGGGGCGGCCCGGTACGGCGCCGTCGCCGCGACCCGGCCAGCCTGGCTTCGCTCCCGGCGTACCCGGCGTCGGCGGTGCGACCGGCCGTGGGCGGCCGATCCAATGGCCGCTGCCCGGCCGATTGTCCGGACCGGCGTCCTTGCCCGGCCGCACCCCACCCGGCGTGGTCACCCATTTGCCGCCATCTTGCGGCCGACCCCGATATCCGCCACGCCGCCACCGATCGAACCAGTCGGCGCGCTCGCGCCGCTTTTGGCCCTCGGCGCCGAGTTTCTCGTGCCAGTCGCGATGATGCCATCGCCCCGGTCCAGCGCGATAGCGGATCCAGCCCGGCCGATTGCGCCAGGTGTCGAGCCGCAGCTCGATCGCGCCGAACCAGCCGATGCTGTCGGCCCAGTCGCCGGCATAGATCGGCTCGGGAGTCTGCATCGCCCGCTTCATGCCGAAGCCGCGATCCGACAGCCATGCCGCCCCGTCGATGATGTCGTCGGACGGATCGATCAGGTCGCCATTATCGCCATAGACCGCGGCTAACGTCCGCCGGTCAAAGCCATAGGCATAGGTCTTGTCACCGACGAAGAAGGGATAATCGTCGCCAGGGGCGAAGATGTAATAGCGGTAATCGTCCCCGAGCGGCTCGGCGAGGATGGTGGACCCGTCGGCCATCGCCCAGGCCCAGCAGTCGATGCCGTCGAACCTGAAGCCGTGATCGGGCGGCGAGGTGCCCATCGCGTCGAGCAGCGCATCGGCATCGTCGATATAGCGATAAGCGTCGTCGGATGCGGATGCGGCGACGGAAGGTCCATCCTGCGCGGCGGCCATGCCGGGTAGCGCCACACTCGCCAACAGCACGAAAATCGCCCCTGTCACCGAACCGATCCGCTTCCGCGTCATCATCTGCCCCACTCCTGCCGACACCGCCGAGGTCATCGCACAATGTCAATGAACTGGCCCTGTCGCGCTCGTTCAGCCTGCGTTGCCTTGATCGGCCCGATTTGCCCAGCGTGACGTGACGCGGCTAGGAGTCAAATCACCGCTCGCACCGGCGCCTTGCATCGCGGCGTGGCGCAGTTAGGGTCGCGGCAAGCGGCACCGCCGCAGCAGGAGAGCGCAATGGCGACGGTACGCCTGACACAAGCAGCCAAGGCGTTCGGGCCGGTCGAGGTCCTGAAGGGAATCGACCTGGACATCGCCGACGGCGAATTCATCGTGTTCGTGGGACCTTCGGGCTGCGGCAAATCAACCCTGTTGCGCAGCATCGCCGGGCTGGAGGCACTCAGTTCGGGGACAGTCGAGATCGACGGCCGCGCGGTCAACGATGTGGCGCCGTCGCAGCGCGGCATCGCGATGGTGTTCCAATCCTACGCACTTTATCCGCATATGAGCGTGCGCGAGAATATGGGCTTCGCGCTCAAGCTGGCCGGACGATCGAAGGCGGAAATTGCGGAGGCGGTCGATGCCGCTGCGGCGACGCTCGACATCGCACATCTGCTCGACCGGCGGCCCAAGGAATTGTCGGGCGGCCAGCGTCAGCGCGTCGCGATCGGCCGCGCCATCGTCCGCCAGCCCAAGGTGTTCCTGTTCGACGAGCCTTTGTCCAATCTCGACGCCGCGTTGCGCGTCCGCATGCGCTACGAATTCGCCGGGCTGCACAAGGCGCTCGGCACCACCATGATCTACGTGACGCACGATCAGGTCGAGGCGATGACCCTGGCCGACCGCATCGTCGTGCTCAACGGCGGGGTGATCGAACAGGTCGGCACCCCCGACGACCTGTACGCACGGCCCGACACCATTTTCGTCGCGGGGTTCATCGGATCGCCGACGATGAATCTGATCCCGGCGACCTATGCCGGGCCGGGCGCGAAAGGCGCGACGGTTCGACTGGCGGGCGGACAGGTCATCGAAACCATGATCGCCACCGATGCGATCGCAAGCGGGGCGGCCTTGATTCTCGGCGTCCGGCCCGAGCATATGGGAACCGACGGCGCGACGAACCGGCTGACGGGTATTGTTGAGATGGTCGAGTCGCTGGGCGCGGTACATCACGTCCATCTCGCGATCGACGGGCTCGCCGAACCCTTGGTCGCCTCGCTGCCGACACGGCCAGCCAGTGAGACGCTCAGCATCGCGCTGGCGCCCGAGGCTCTGCATTTGTTCGACGACCAGGGGCGCGCGCTACCGCGTCCGGCTCTTACTGCTCCCCGCGCGGCCGCCTAGCTCCGATTCGGGCATAAAAAGCCGCTTGGCGCAACGCCACCAAGCGGCTTAGAAGAGTTCGTGGAAACGGTTACACGCGCCGCCAATGGGCGCATTGGGGAGGAAGAGATGTCGGCCGTCACGATTCGCGATGTCGCTCGCCGCGCCGCGGTTTCGGTCGCTTCCGCCAGCCGCGCGCTCAACAATCATGCCAGCGTCACCCCGGCAACGCGCCAGCGCGTGATCGAGGCGGCGCGCGCGCTCGATTACGTGCCGCATCTCGGCGCGCGCAGCCTGTCGCGCGGCCGCTCCAACACGATCGGCGTCGTGCTGCCCGATTTGTTCGGCGAGTTCTTCTCCGAGATCATCCGCGGCATCGACCGCGCCGCGCACCGCCGCGGGCTGCAGCTGCTGCTGTCGAACATGCACGGCAGCGCGGAGGAGACCGAGTTGGCGATCCGGGCAATGCGCGGACGAGTCGACGGCCTCCTCGTCATGTCGCCCCAGGTCGATGCCGAATTCCTCGGCCGCAACCTGCCCAAGGGGCTCCCCGCGATCGTCATGAATGCCGCGGCGAGCGATGGCACCCACCCGACCATCGCGATCGACAATCTGGCTGGCGCGCGCGAGGCAGTGGCGCATCTGGTGGCGCAGGGCTGCAAGCGGATCGCGCACGTCACCGGGCCGCAGGGCAATGCCGATGCCGATGCGCGCCGCGCGGGATTCCGCGCGGCGGTGACCGAATTGCTCGGCGCCGATGCGGGGATCGAGATCGAAGGCGATTTCAGCGAAGCCTCGGGAATCGATGCGGCGTGGCAGATCATCAGCCAGCGTCCGCATATCGACGGCGTGTTCGCCGCCAACGACATGATGGCGGTCGCCTGCATGGCGACCCTGGCCGAAGGCGGGATGCGCGCGCCCGACGATGTCGCGATCATCGGCTTCGACGGTGTGCCGATCGCGCAATATGTCACGCCGGCCTTGTCGACGATGGCACTCAACCTCGCCGAACTGGGCGAACGCGCGCTCGAAAAGCTCGTCGCGATCACCGAGTCCGAAGATGCGGCCGAGGCCACTACCGAAATGCTCAAGCCCGAACTCGTCATCCGCGCGTCCAGCCGCCGCCATGCTTGATCGCCGACACCTGCTGCTGACCGGCGGCGCCGCGCTCGGCACCGCCACGTTGCCCGCACTCGGCGCGAGGCGTCCACGCACCGCCGACCTATTTGCCGATATTCACCGGCGCACCTTCCGCTTCTTCTGGGAGCGCTCGAACCCGGCCAACGGCCTGATGACCGATCGCTGGCCGAGCCCAAGCTTCGCGAGCATCGCCGCCACCGGTTTCGCGCTCACCGCTTATCCGATCGGGGTCAAGAACGGCTGGATCAGCCGAGCCCAGGCGCGCGCTCGCACGCTCGCCACGTTGCGCTTTTTCTGGACGGCGCCGCAGGGCGATGCGCCAAGCGGGGTCAGCGGGCACAAAGGCTTCTTCTACCACTTCCTCGACATGGATCGCGGGCTGCGCTTCCGACAGAACGAATTGTCGTCGGTGGATACCAGCCTGTTGCTCGGCGGCGTGTTGTTCGCCGGACAATATTACGACCGGCCCGACGAAGCCGAGATCCGCGACCTCGCCGCCAAAATCTATGCACGGTGCGACTGGCGCTGGTTCCAGCAGCACGACACGCAGAAGCGCGTGTCGATGGGCTGGCACCCGGAAAGCGGATTCATCGCTCGTCCCTGGTTCGGCTATACCGAAGGGCAGATCCTCTACATTCTCGCGCTCGGCGCGCCCGATCACTATCTCGACCGCGACGCCTATGACGGCTGGTGCTCGACGTACCCGGAGAGCTGGCGCGGCAGCGGCGATACCCGTCACCTCGCCTTCGGACCGCATTTTGCCCACCAGTTCACCCAGTGCTGGCTCGATATGCGCGGCATTCGCGACGCGACGATGCGCGACGCCGGGATCGATTATTTCGAGAACAGCCGCCGCGCGACCTATTGGCAGCGCGATTATGCCATCAGAAACCCGGGCAAGTGGGTCGGTTATTCGCGGGACATCTGGGGCCTGAGCGCGTGCGACGGGCCGGGCGGCATCCAGGCGACGGTCGGCGGCAGGCAGCGCCAGTTCACCGGCTATGCCGCGCGCGGCCCCATCGGCCTGCCCGACGAACTCGACGATGGAACGATCACTCCATATGCTTCGGTCGCATCGTTGCCGTTCGCGCCAGAGATCGTCGAGCCGGCGGCCCGTACGCTCCATGCCCGCTACGGCAGCGCGATCTACCGCCAATACGGCTTTCTCGACGCGTTCAATCCGAGTTTCACCTTCGCCGATCTGCCCCACGATCATGGATCGATCACTTCAACCGCCGGCTGGGTCGACAGCGATTATCTCGGGATCGACCAGGGCCCAATCGTGGCGATGATCGAAAACCATCAAAGTGGCATGATCTGGGACGCGATGCGATCGCACCCGGCGATCCGGCGCGGGTTGCAGCGGGCGGGCTTTACCGGCGGCTGGCTGGGGTGAAGCTGTTCGGGGTCCTGACCGCCGCGCTGGCCGCGATCCTGCTGGGATCGTGTTCCAACGCACCCGCGACGACCGTGCTCAACGTCTGGGCAATGGGCCGCGAAGGCGAAGTAATCGGCGACCTGGTTCCCGAATTCGAGCGCGAGAATCCGGGCGTGACGGTGCGCGTCCAGCAATTGCCGTTCACCGCCGCGCACGAGAAACTGCTGACCGCCTTCGTCGGCAATGCGATGCCCGACATGGCGCAGCTGGGGAATAGCTGGGTGCCCGAATTCGCGACCCTGGGCGCACTAGAGCCCCTCGACCGCCGTGTCACCGCGACACCGGCGATTCCGCGCGCGGATTATTATCCCGGCATCTGGGATTCCAATATCGTCGACGGCAAGCTCTATGGCGTGCCCTGGTATGTCGATACGCGGCTGCTGTTCTATCGCCGTGATATCCTCAAGCGCGCGGGCTTCGACCATCCGCCGCGCGACTGGGCCGAATGGCGCCGCCAGATGGTGGCGATCAAGAAACTCGTCGGACCCGACAAATACGCCGCCTACTTCCCGCTCAACGAGTACGAGCCGTTGGAAATCCTCGGGCTGCAAGCGTCCGAGCCGATGGTCACCGACGATGCACGCGGCAATTTCCGCAGCGCGGGGTTTCGCAAGTCGCTCGATTTCTATCTCGGGACGATGCGCGACGGGCTGGCGCCTATGGCGGCGACCACACAAGTCGCCAATGTCTGGGACGAATTCGATCGCGGCTGGTTCACCTTCTACGTCACCGGTCCCTGGCAGATCGGCGAGTTCAAGCGCCGCCTGCCGCCCGGACACCAGAGCGAATGGATGACCGCGCCGATGCCCGGCCCCGACGGCCCCGGCGTGTCGAATGCCGGCGGGTCCAGCCTGGTGTTGTTCAAATCGTCGACCAGGAAAGACGCGGCGTGGAAGCTGATCGAGTTCCTGTCGCGCCCCGACATCCAAATTCGCTTTCACGCCCTGACCGGCGACCTGCCGCCCCGCATAAGCGTGTGGAAGACGCCCGAACTCGCCAACGATCCCTATGCCAAGGCGTTCGGAGAGCAGATGACGCGGCTGCGTCCGACGCCCAAGGTCCCCGAATGGGAGCGGATCGCGACCGAGCTCAAACTCGTCTTCGAGAAGGCCGCGCATGGTGAACTGACCACCGACCAGACCGTCGCCGAGCTGAACAAACGCGCCGATGAGATACTCGCCAAACGGCGGTGGATTTTGGCGCGCAAGAAGCAAGTCGGCGCGCCCGCGGAGGTTCGGTCATGAACCAGGAGCGCGCCGCATGGGGATTCGTCGCGCCGGCGCTGGTCGCGCTGGGGCTGTTCTTCTTCCTGCCGGTCGCCGCGGCGCTGGTCCTGAGTTTCACCGATTTCGACATCTATGCGGTGGCGGATATCGGCAATCTGCGCTTCGTCGGGCTCGATAATTACCTCCACCTGCTCGAGACGCCGTTATTCTGGAAAGCGCTCGGTAACACCGCCTGGTTCGTATTGCTCGGCGTGCCGCTGTCGATCATGATGTCGCTCGCCGCCGCCTTGCTGCTCGACAACAAGCTGGCGCGGTTCAAGGGCTTCTTCCGCACCGTCTATTTCGCGCCGGTGGTCACCACGTTGGTCGCGGTGGCGGTGATCTGGCGCTATCTGCTCCACACCAAATACGGGCTGATCAACTGGGCGCTGGGCGCCATCGGCATCGCGCCGATCGACTGGCTCGGCGATCCGCATTGGTCGATGCCCGCGATCGTGCTGTTCGCGGTGTGGAAGAATTTCGGCTACAACATGATCATCATCCTGGCCGGGCTGCAGACCATCCCCGAGGAACTGCACGAGGCGGCACGGATCGACGGCGCCAGCGCGTTCCAGCGCCTCCGCCACGTCACCCTGCCCGGCCTCGCCCCGGTATTGCTGGTCGTGTCGATCCTGACCATGGCGGGATACTTCCAGCTGTTCGCCGAGCCCTACGTGATGACCCAGGGCGGCCCGGTCGAGAGCACCGTCTCGATCCTCTACTTCATGTACGAGCAGGGCTTCCGCTGGTGGAATCTCGGCTTCGCCAGCGCGATCGCGTTCGTGCTGTTCCTCATCATGTTCGCGCTGACCCTGGTGCAGCTCAAGGTCAGCGAGCGGTGGACACAATGAAGCGCGGTGGAATCCTGCCCAATCTAGCGCTGTGGCTCATCGCGTTGTTCGCGATGGCGCCGTTGCTGTGGATGGTGTCGGTCAGCCTGATGACCCCGGGCGAGGCGTCGTCCTTCCCGCCGCCGTTGCTGCCAAAACACCCAACTATCGCCAATTTCGTCGAGCTCTTCGCCAGTACCGACATGGCGCGATATTTGGTCAACAGCCTGACACTGGCGACGATCGCGACATTGATGTCGCTGACCTTCAATGTGATGGCCGGCTATGCCTTCGCCAAATTGCGGTTCCGCGGGCGCGACCGGCTATTCCGCTTCCTGCTGACCGCGCTCGTCATCCCCGCGCAAGTCGCGATGATTCCGCTGTTCCTGATCTGCAAGTCGCTCGGCATCGTCAACAGCTTCGCCGGCGTGCTGGTGCCGTCGATCGCGACCGTGTTCGGCATTTTCCTGGTCCGCCAATATGCGCTGTCGATCCCCGACGAGATGCTCGAGGCCGCGCGGATCGACGGGGCGAGCGAGAGCAGGATTTTCCGCTCGCTCGTGCTGCCGACGTTGAAGCCGATCCTCGCGACCCTGGCGACGTTCAGCTTCCTCGGTTCCTGGTCCGATTTCCTGTGGCCGCTGATCATCCTCAACGACAGCCAGAAGCAGACGCTCCCCGTCGCGCTCGCCAATCTCAGCCGCGAGCATGTCCAGGATGTCGAGCTGATGATGGCGGGCACCGTAGTGACGCTCATCCCCGTCCTCCTGCTCTTCCTGGCGCTGCAGCGTTACTACATTGCCGGACTGATGGCGGGGAGCGTCAAGGGATGAGGAGACTGATCTTGGTCCTGGCCGCCGCGGCGACGATCGCCGCGACCAAACAACCGCCCGCCTCTCCCCCGCTTCCCGAAGGCGTGCAGACCGCGCAGCCGGCGCCGGCCGAGGGCGGCTATCCGTATTTGATCTTCAAGCCGCGCGGCTACGATGCCGACAAGACGCAGAAATGGCCTTTGGTCATCTTCCTTCATGGATCGGGCGAGCGGGGCACCGATATCGAGGTCGTCAAGAAGAACGGTCCGCCCAAGATCATCGCGCAGCACGCCGGATCGCCGTTCATTCTGGTCTCTCCGCAACTCGAGACCGGCCCCGACGGCAGCCGCTGGGACGTTGCGAAGCTCGACCAATTGCTTGCCTCATTGCGCAAGAGCTATCGCGTCGATTCGAGCCGCATCTACCTGACCGGTTTGAGCCTGGGCGGCTATGCGACTTGGGCCTGGGCGCTGAGGCATCCCGAGCTGTTCGCCGCGATCGTGCCGGTCGCTGGCCTGTCCGAGGACAAGGACCTCGACCCGTGCGTGCTCAAGGATATGCCGATCTGGGCGTTCCACGGCGACCAGGACGATGTCGTCGATCCCCAACGGGGCTTCGCGATCGTCAAGCAGGTCGACGCCTGCAAAGGCAGCGTCCGCCCGAAGATGACGGTCTACCCGCAGACGACCCACGGATCGTGGGAACCTGCTTATGACGACCCGGCGATGTGGCGCTGGCTGCTCGAGCAACGTCGCACCGTTCCCGCCCCCGGCGGTCCCCAGGAAACCAAGAAGAAGAAGGCCCGAAACACATGACCAATCCGTTCCCCGACGATTTCCTGTGGGGATGCGCGACCGCCGCCTATCAGATCGAAGGATCGCCGCTCGCCGATGGCGCCGGCGCGTCGATCTGGCAACGATTCAGCCACGACCCGCGGCTGATGGCGGCAAAGGGCGATACCGGCGACGTCGCCTGCGATCATTATAATCGCATGCCCGACGACGTCGCGCTGATGAAGCGGCTGGGGCTCAAGGCCTATCGCTTCTCAGTCGCCTGGGGCCGTGTGCTGCCCGACGGCGTTGGCCAGGTGAACGAAGCCGGGCTGGGCTTTTACGAGCGGCTGGTCGATACTTTGCTCGCCAGCGGGATCGAGCCATTATGCACGCTCTATCACTGGGATTTGCCGGCGGCACTCGACGACAGAGGCGGCTGGCTCAATCGCGACAGCGCCGACTGGTTCGCAGATTACGGCCGCGTGCTGTTCGACCGGCTCGACGGCCGCGTGACCAAGTGGGTGACGCTCAACGAGCCCTGGGTGGTGACGGACGGCGGCTATCTGCATGGCGCGCTAGCGCCGGGGCACAAGAATGTTTTCGAAGCACCGATCGCCAGCCGCAATTTGATGCGCGCGCACGGCGCCGCAGTGAAGGCCTATCGCGACGTGGGCAAGCACGAGATCGGCCTGGTGGTGAACCTCGAACCCAAATATCCGGCATCGGATTCGCCCGAGGATAAGGCGGCAACGGCGCGCGCCACCGCCTATATGAACCGCCAATATCTCGACCCCGCGATCCATGGCACCAACCCGGCCGAACTCGCCGATGTGTTCGGCGAGGCCTGGGTCGACTGGTCGGCAGAGGACCTCGCGCTGGCCAGGCAGCCGATCGATTTCGTCGGGGTCAATTACTACACGCGCAACGTCACCAGGGCGGATGACAGTTTCCCGGTGCGCGCCGGCATGGTGGTGCAACCACAGGCGACCTACACCACCACCGGCTGGGAAGTGTTCGGCCAGGGGCTGACCGACGTGCTGCTGTGGGTGAAAGACAATTACGGCGACCCGGCGATCTACATCACCGAGAATGGCGCGGCTTTCTACGATCCCCCCGCCGCGTCGCAGGGCCGGGTCGAGGACCCGCTGCGCGCGGCGTATCTACGCGAGCACATCGCCGCGGTCGGCAAGGCGATCGAGCAGGGCGCGCGGATCAAGGGCTATATGCTGTGGTCGTTGTTCGACAATCTCGAATGGTCGCTCGGCTATTCGAAACGCTTCGGCATCGTCCACGTCAATTTCGCGACGCAGGAACGCACGTTCAAGGACTCGGCCAAGCTGTACAGCGAAGTGATCGCGACGAACGGGGCGTGCCTGGGGTAGCCAAGGCACGGATGCAGCCGAGCTGAACGTCATCGGTTCGAAGCCCTACTGCGTCACCCCGGCCTTGTGCCGGGGTCCACCGGGCGGCAAGCCCGGGACAAGAGACTCTTGCTTCTCGCTAACCTGCACAGTGGATGCCGGCACAAGGCCGGCATGACGGTTAAAACTAACTGCACTCGACTACAGATTCTCAACCGCCGCAAATTTGCGGCCGCCCTTATCCCCCGATCGGCGCGCATTTCCCCAACAGCCACGCCCGCTCGTCGGCACTGAGCTCCGGACCCAGCACGTCGAGCACGCGACCATGATAGGCGTCGAGCCACGCGCGCTCGGCCTGGGTCAGCATGGTGGGCTCGATCAGCCGGCGCTCGATCGGGGCGAACGTCAGCGTCTCGAACCCCATCATCGGTTGTTCGGCACCAGGAATGTCGCGCCGCTCGACCAGGACGAGATTCTCGATGCGGATACCGTATTCGCCCGTTTTGTAATAACCCGGCTCGTTCGAGATGATCATGCCGGGACGCAGCGGTTCGGCCGGACCGCCGCCGGGATAATTGGGCTTGGCGATGCGCTGCGGTCCTTCGTGCACCGCGAGGTACGAGCCGACGCCATGGCCGGTGCCATGCGCGAAATCGAGCCCCGCTTCCCATAACGGCCGCCGCGCGAAACTGTCGAGCTGGCCGCCATTGGTCCCTTCCGGGAACACCGCCGTCGCCAGCGCGATATGCCCCTGGAGCACGCGCGTGAAGCGGTCGCGCATCTCGGCGGTCGGCTCGCCGACCGGCACGACGCGCGTCACGTCGGTGGTGCCGTCGGCATATTGGCCGCCCGAATCGACCAGATAGAGCTGGCCGGTCTCGATCTTGAGGCTCGAGTCCTCGTCGACGCGGTAATGTGGGCTGGCGCCGTGCGGGCCGGTTGCGGAGATCGTATCGAAACTCAGATCCTTGAGTAGCCCGGTCGCCTCGCGCAATTCCTGCAGTTTGGCCGCCGCTGATAGTTCGGTTTCGGTACCCTTGGGCAGGGTCTCCTCGCACCATTTGAGGAAGCGAGTCAGCGCCGCCCCGTCGCGCACGCTCGCGGCGCGATGCCCCGCCGCCTCGGCCGGGTTCTTGATTGCCTTGGCCAGCACCACCGGATCGCGCAAGGCGAGCACTGTCGCGCCGCCGCGCTGCAATCCGTCAAAGATCGCCGCGACAGCGCGTTCCGGGTCGGCGGCGACGCGCTTGCCACCATAGGCCGCCAGCGCCGGCGCGAAATCGTTTCGGTCATGCACGCGCACCGCATTGCCGAGATGCGCCGCGACCTCGTCGCTCATCTTCTCTGGCGCGACATAGAGGTCGACCGTCCCGTCGGCATTTGCGATGGCGTAAGCGAGCGCGACCGGCGTGCGATCGACATCGGCGCCGCGCACATTGAGAGTCCAGGCGATCGAATCGAGCGCCGACAGCACGACCGCATCCGCCTGCTGCTCGCTCAGCCAGTCGACGATATCGGCGCGCTTTTCCGCCGAGGACTCGCCCGCCAGCGCATCGGGCTGGACGACCAGCCGCGCATCCGACGGGGCCGGGCGATCGGGCCACACCGCGTCGACCGGATTGGTGTCGACCGCGACCAGGGTCGCGCCCTTCGCCGCCAGCGCCTTCTCCGCCTCCTTCACCCAGGCCGAGGTGTGCAGCCACGGATCGTAGCCGATCCGCCCGCCCTGCACGGCATGACCACCGAGCCAGTCGGATACGCTGGTCTCGGGCACGCCGACAAACTGCCAATGATCGCCATCGACCTGCTCGCGCACCTGGAGCGTATAGCGCCCGTCGGTGAAGATCGCCGCTTCCGCGGGCAGGACTACCGCCGTCCCCGCCGATCCCTGGAACCCGGTCAGCCAGGCGAGCCGCTGCGCATAGGCGCCGACATATTCGGACATATGCTCATCGGTCAGGGGCACGACGAACCCGTCGAGGCGCTCGCGCTTCAATTGCTCGCGAAGGGCGGAAAGGCGATCGGCATAAGTAGACATCAAGCACTTCCATCGGCGTCGCGGGGGCGACTGGGTGGTTAACGCGCGAGACGCGCAATGGCCCACATTTGCCGACCTGACGCTCAGGTCAAGCGGGATACGCGCGTCGATAGTGCGACAACGCCAGTGTTGTGACAGAACGGGACGACGGCGTGCCCGCCTTTCCTGTCACGCAACCCTTCGACAAGCGCCGCGGCGTCGCTATGTCGGTGCCATGAACGACCAGCCCGAACCACCCGTCGCCGCGACACGCCCGCATTCCTTCACCACGCACGGCATCACCATCGAGGACCCCTGGGCCTGGCTCAAGGATCCGAGCTATCCCGACGTCAAGGACAAGGACGTGCTCGCCTATCTCGAAGCGGAGAACGCCTATTTCGAAGCGATGATGGCGCCGCACAAGCCGCTGACCGACCGGCTCTACGAAGAGATGAAGGGCCGGATAAAGGAGGACGATTCTTCGGTCCCGCAAAAGGACGGCGACTGGCTCTATTGGACCGCGTACGAGACCGGCGGCCAGTATCGCAAATGGTGGCGCAAGCCCGTCGCGGGCGGCCCGGGCGAACTGTTGCTCGACGAACCCGCGCTCGCCGAGGGCAAGGAATATTTCCGGCTGGGCGCCTTCTCCGTGTCGAACGACGGCAAGCTGCTCGCTTATGCGATCGACGATAACGGCTCGGAACGCTTCACTATCCGGGTCAAGAACCTGGCGACCGGCGAGCACCTACCCGACACCATCCCCGGCATGCTGTCGGAGATCGTCTGGGTCGCTGACGACAGCGCGTTCCTCTACGGCCTCGCCAACGAGCAATGGCGAACCGACAATGCGCGGCTGCACCGGCTGGGCAGCGACCCGGCCGCCGATATCGAACTCTATCACGAACATGACGAGGGCTTCCGCGTCGGCGTCAGCGAGACCAGCGACCGCCAATGGATCGTCATCGGCACCGGCGACCACGTTACCAGCGAAGTCTATCTGCTGCCCGCGAGCGACCCGATGGCCAAGCCGATCTGCGTCGCGCCACGCAAGACCGGTCGCGAATATGATGTCGAGACGCATGGCGACACGCTCTACATCCACACCAACGACACCGACCCGATGTGGCGGCTGGTGACCGCGCCGATCGCCGATCCGGAAAACTGGAGCGAGCTGATCGCGCCATCGAAGCATTTCTACATGACCGGGGTCGAATGCTATCGCGACTATTTCGTCGTCGAGGGGCGCGAGGACGGGCTCGATCAGATCTGGATCCATCGCTACGATCCGACGATCACGCCGCAGCGGATCACCTTCCCGGAGGCAAGCTACACCGCTGGTCTGGGCGACAATCCCGAATATGACATGCCGATCATCCGGCTCGGCTACGAATCGATGGTCACGCCGGGGACGGTCTATGATTACGAGGTCGCGACAGGGAAGATGACCACGCTCAAGGTCCAGGAAATCCCCTCGGGCTACGACGCGCACAAATACGACACCGAGCGGCTCAAGATAAAGGCGCGCGACGGGACCGAAGTGCCGGTGTCGATCGTCTATCCGAAAGACTTCCCGAAAGACGGATCGCGCCCGCTCTTCCTCTACGCCTATGGCGCTTATGGCTATGCCATCCCGCCGGGCTTCTCGACCGGACGGCTGTCGCTGCTCGACCGCGGCTTCGCCTACGCCATCGCGCATATCCGTGGCGGCGACGATCTCGGCCAGCAATGGTATCACGACGGCAAGCTCGAGAAACGCAGCAACACGTTCAACGATTTCGTCGACGTGGCGAACGCACTGGTGGCGGACGGCTGGACCAGCGCGGGCAAGATCGCCATCGCCGGTCGCTCCGCGGGCGGCGAATTGATGGGCGCGGTGGTCAATTCGGACCCCGATCTGTGGGGCGCGGTGATCGCCGACGTGCCGTTCGTCGACGTGCTCAACACGATGCTCGACGACAGCCTGCCGCTGACCCCCGGCGAATGGCCGGAATGGGGCAATCCGATCGAGGACAAGGCCGCGTTCGAGCTGATCCGCTCCTACTCGCCCTATGACAATGTGAAGGCGCAGGCCTATCCGCCGATGTTCATCTCGGGCGGGCTCAACGACCCGCGCGTGACCTATTGGGAACCGGCGAAATGGGCGGCGAAGCTGCGCGCGACCAAGACCGACAACAATATCCTGCTGCTCAAGACCAATATGGGCGCGGGGCACGGCGGCAAGTCGGGGCGGTTCGACAGCCTGTACGAAGGTGCCGAGGAGCATTGCTTCGTGCTGTGGCAATTGGGTGTGGAGAGCTGATGGCGGGACTGAGCTACCCCATCACCGCGACCGAGGCCGACATCGACGAACTCGGCCACGTCAACAATGCGGTGTGGGTGAAGTGGATCCAGGAGATCGCGGTCGCGCATTGGGAGACGATCGCGACGCGCGAACAGCGCGACGCGATGATCTGGGTCGTGACCCGGCACGAGATCGATTATCGCGGCAACGTCTCGGCGGGCGAGACGGTGACCGCCGAAACCTGGGTGAGCGACCCACCGCAAGGCGCGCGGTTCGACCGGCACGTTCGCTTCACCGGCGCCGACGGCAAGGTGAAGGTCGAGGCTGTGACCGCCTGGGCATTGATCGACCGCGCGACGGGGCGCCTGATGCGAGTCAGGCCGGAACTGGCGGCGCCGTTCCTGGCCTGACCGCGTCTTGTTAGACCATCGACAGCGCTGGAGGCGCGGGCACCGAAGCCCGCGCCACCCGCATCAATCAATAGCGATAGTCATAGTCGCGCCAATGGTGGCGGCGATGCTCGCGGCGCCACTCGCGCTCGCGTTCCCAGCGCCGGCGGGCTTCCCACCGTTCGCGGCGCTCACGCCAATGGTCGCGCCCGCCATCGCGATAATAGCCGTCATTATAGCCATAGCCGCGATAGTCCTGGCTATACGAAGACCCCCAACGCTGCGCGGACGCAGAAGCCGGCATAAAAGCGAGAAGGCTGCCCGCCACGGCAGTCGAAAGGAACATCATGGTACGCGTCATTACAACCTCCTTCGGTGATGACCGGACGAGGTTTATCGAACGCAACATTGGTCAGCGCTGAACCGGCCGTACAGGCGAGGTTTAGGGTTGGCGTACGCGCTCGACCCTCCCTCTTCACCCCAGCGTATTGGCTGTACCGTTCTATCCCTACCTTCTTCCTTCGGCCGAGGTCATGCATAAAGCCGCCATGAGTAGATACCTGCTCCCGTTGATTGCTACGCTGAGTGGCTGCAGCCAAACGCAGCTCTGCACGTCCGACGTCATCCAGGTAGCCCGTGACCCCGGCAGCGATCGCTATGCCGTCACCGAATCGCGCAATTGCGGGACAACCACCGATTTCGCGACCGTTGTCCGCGTCGGCCGAGCCAGCCAACCGCAAGACGAAGCGCAGGAAGTGTTCGTGGCCGACGATGGGGGATCAGGTGGCGGGCGACGTGGGACAATCTGGATCAACGTGGTCTGGACCGCTCCTGGCCACCTTTTGATCTCCCGGGCATCTCATGCTCGCGTGTTCAAGCAATTGGCTGCCTCAAATGGTGCCGCGATCACCTATCGCGCAACGGATCCGATCGCCGCGCCTCCGGTGTCCTAAGGAGATTCACCCGCGTTCGTTTGATTGTGAACTACATGGCTGCTCACGATCGACCAGCGGACGTTTGTTGACCCGGCATTATCCGCCAAGAAAGGCCTTGCAGTATGTTTGGGGGATTGATGCTTCTCTCGTTCTCGCTGGTCTTGGTTGCGTTCGCGGGAATCCATCTGTGGAACTGCTTCAGCAAGGGTGTGGCGACCGCCTACGGCCACGCTTACCCTCGCGCAGAGAACCCCGGCGCTTTCTGGGTATCGGCTACGTGCTCGCTTCTCGCAGTTCTAATTGGATTGGCGTTATCCTTCGTTGCACTCGGAGGACTGCTCGGAGCGTTCTCAATCGGAAGGGGCTTCTATGCCACTGCCGAACCTCACCCTTCCCGCTTCACCTCCGCAATAGCCGTCCGGCTCTGCCTTGCCCAGGTTTCGCGCCCGGTCAGGAATGCCACCCAGCCCAGGATCGCGCCCCAGTGGCGGAATAGTTGGAAGCTGAACGGCTCAAGCACCGCCGCCGCCAGTGCCGGCCCGAAGCGCAGTCCCGTGGTCTGTCCGGTCCAGCGCGAATAAAGGTGGAGCGAGGTCAGGTGGAAGGTCAGGTCGACCAGGATCTTGACCGCCATGATGATCAGGATCGGCAACACGATATGGAAGCGGCCGCTGAACAGCACCACCAGCAGGATGACGAACGCGGTCAGGCCGAACACCGGCTGCACCGTATCGGCTGCCTTGACCGGCAGCATCGCGGTGCCGAGCTTTCCGAAATGGCGATTGGCGACCATGTCTCGGTTCCAATATTGGGTCTGGAGGAACCCACCGAACCAGCGGCGGCGCTGACGCAGGAAGGCGGGCAGGGTCGCCGGCGCATCGGTCGAGGCGAGCGCATCGCCGACCACACGCACTTGCCAGTCGCGGCCGGTACCGTGTGCGACGCGATGCAGGCGGTGGATCAATTCGTAATCCTCGACCAGGCAATCGGGATCGAACCCGCCGACCTCGATCACTGCCTTGGTCCGGAACGCGGCGAACGCACCCGATACCAGCAGCAGCCCGTTTAGTCGCTCCCAGGCGTAGCGCGACAGGAAGTTGCGGACATATTCATAGGTCTGGAACCACTCGAACAGACGGCCCGACAGGCTGGGGCCGCACATCGGCCGGATCACGCCGGTCGCCGCGACCAGGTCGGGTTCGGCGGCGAAGGCGTTGCGCATCGCGGCGATCGCGCCGGGCTCAAGCAAAGTATCGGCATCGACCGTGACGACGATCTCTTCGTCGACGTGCAGGATCGCGGCGTTGAGCGCACGTGCCTTGCCGCCATGCGCCAGCCGCAGCCAGCGCAGCGAAGGCAGGCCGGGCGCCGGCGGGCTGATCGCGCCTAGTACTGGTTGGGCCAGCCCATAGCGCGCGAGCGTCTCCGGCGTGGCGTCATCCGATCCGTCATCGGCGATCAGGATCAGATCGGGCGCGGCCTCCTGCGCGGCAAGGCGATCGATCGTCACGTCGAGCACCGCGGCTTCGTTGCGCGCGGCGACGATGATGGCGAGACTGGACCGGGCGTCGGATGGCGGCGCCCGGCGTGCACCGTGCCGCAGGGGCCAGATCTTCACCGCGGTGAAGACCAACAGCGCGGTATCATAGAGGATATAGCCGACGCCGACCGACCAGGCGAGGAAGCCCTGGCGCAGGAACGCCTGAACCACCAGGGCGACGAAGGCCACATACACCAGAGCCGTCACCCCGCGGCTGGGCCAGCCGACGCGGCGTGGATTGAGGCGCGGGGAAGCCATGGCGAAGGACTGGGCGAGCGCGTCCGCCGGGGTACGCTGAAACATGGGGAACAGGACTTCATTTGGGGGCGCCATATTCCCTAGCGTTCGTTACGGCGCCGGACTAGCCGGAATACAAGGGTGCAGACCCACTACTAAAGAGGATCGAGACAGCCATGTCCGGGATGCTGTGGGAGGAGGAGTGCGAAGAACGGGGGTTTTCCCCCGTTCGAACGGTTCGACGCGCCACAGCGCCCGGACATGGCTGCCGCAAAGCGGTGGGACGAAAAAGGCCGCCGGAGCGGTCGGATGCTTGCCAGATAGCCTCCGCTATCTGGCTGCGCGCCCTCTCTCCCAGCGACCTTTTTCGTCTCCATCTCGACCTCATTAGTAACGGGTCTGCACCCTAAATTGCTTACGGGAGTACGTCGTGGAGAGCGAACGGTTCACGAAAACTGCGATCTGGTTGCACTGGTTGATCGCTATCGGCGTGGTGACCAACGTCGCCCTTGCCTGGGTCTGGCCGCTCGGCGATCATAACGACGCGATCGGCGAGTATGTCCGGCCGATGATCGACATCCACAAATCGACCGGCGTCACCATTCTCGGGCTCGCCATCCTGCGGCTGTTATGGCGGATCGGACACAAGCCGCCGCCCTTTCCCGCCAGCTACAAGCCATGGGAACGGATAACGGCGCATATCGTCCATTGGGGACTCTATGGCGTCATCCTGGCGATGCCGATCACCGGATGGGTGATGGATTCGGCATGGAAGGACGCGGCGACGCATCCGATGCTGTTCTTCGGCACGTTCGAATGGCCGCGGCTGGGCTTCATCATGTCGATGGCGCCCGACACCAAAGAGTGGATCCATTCCACTTTCGGCGAGGCGCATGAGCTGATCGCCTATCTGGTCTATCTCTTGCTCGTCCTGCACTTGGGCGGCGCGATCAAGCACCAGATGGAAGGGCATAAGGAGCTGCAGCGCATGGGAATCGGGCGATAGGAATGGGGAAATGGCATTGACCGCAAGGGCCGGGAAGCCCGCGATCGGCGGCGCGCCTAGATCACTGGTCCAAGCCACGAAGGACCAAACCATGACCTTTGCATATACCAGCTTCCCATCGCCGGTCGGCATGCTCAAGCTCGTCGCGAGCGACCGCGGGCTCGCCGCGATCCTGTGGGAGAATGACGATCCCGATCGCGTCCGACTGGGCGCGATGACCGAACAGCCAGACCATCCGGTGCTGGTCGAGACAACGCGCCAGCTGAGCGACTATTTCGCCGGCACGCGCAGTCATTTCGACCTGCCGCTCGATTTCCACGGCACCGATTTCCAGAAGAGCGTGTGGGCGGCGTTGCTGACCATCCCGTTCGGCGAGACGCGGTCCTACGCTGAGATCGCACGCCAACTCGGCCGTCCGACCGCGTTTCGCGCGGTGGGCGCGGCGAACGGCAAGAATCCGATCTCCATCGTGGCGCCGTGTCACCGCGTGATCGGCACCAACGGCGCGCTGACCGGCTTTGCCGGCGGATTGGACGGCAAGGCCTTCCTGCTCGAGCTTGAGAGCGCGGCAGGCTGACGCTTCAGTTGGTGGTGGGCGCGTCGGTTGCGGGCGCGTCCGCAAAGATCGATATGCCCTCGCCCCGATGGACGCGGACACTGCCGGTCGACGCCAGCGCGCTGCTCACGCGGATGCGCTTGCCCATTGGCAGCGGCGCGACCGGAACCGGGGCCGAAAGGGCCGTAGCCTCGGCCGCCGGAGCGGTCGAGCCGCCGCGATGGACGACCACGCCCGAATCGACTTCCTGCGCATTAAAGCCCGCATAGGTTGCCGCGAGGGCAGTGCCGCTGTCGCTGCCTGGCCATGGCGTTGTGCGGCCAGTGACGCTGGGCTCCAGCCCCGAATAATTCTGGCTGTTGGCGAGCGCGCCTTCCAGCCCGCCGCGCCAGCGGTAGAAGATATGAGCGCCGACCGTCGCGATGCGATCCATGCTCGACGCCCACCAGGGCAGCACGTAATTGGCGTGATAGAAAGTTGCCGAGCCGACCGGCGCATAGACCTGGCCGGACAGCGCCGAAACCGCGATGTCGCGGGCATGGGCCCAGGAAGCGGGATCACGGCGGAAGGCCATCGATCCGTCGCAGGTAAAGCTGAACTGACACCCGGTGCGCCGGGTCGATCCCTGATAGACCACACCGCACACGCTGTCCGGGAAAGCGCGATCCCGCACGCGATTGAGCACGACCTGGGCGACGGCGCGCTGGCCGTCGTCGTTCTGCGACCGTGCTTCGTAATAGACTGCCGCGGTCAGGCATTCGATCGCGCGTGCGGCGTCGTCGGGGCTGCGCGTCGTCGACAGCGCCAGCAGCGGCTGGGCAGCGCTGATCGCGGCATTGGAAACCGTCGCATCGACCAACGGCGGAAGCTTGGCGGCGATATCGGCCGGCAAGTCGAGCGCGAGGCGGTTGATCATCGTCACCGTCGCGATCGGACGGGCTGAGCGCTGCAACGGTACGCCGGCCTGGGGCAGGCATGACGCGACCATCGCCAGCAGGCCGAAGCCTGCCGGAATACGCGTTCGAAGGAGGAGCCAGCGCCGTGACACGCCCGCCGCAGTAACGGCAGGGTGTTAGAAGGTGGTTAACCAGAGAAGCGGTCTTCTTCAGCCCGAATTACGCAAGGCCGTGGCGATCGCGTTGATCGACAGCAGGATGCCCTCGCCGATCCGCGGATCGTCCTCGCCGGCGCGGTGGCGTTTCATCAGCTCGATCTGGAGCAGGTTGAGCGGCTCGATATAGGGCAGGCGCAAGCGGATCGAGGCATCGAGGCCGGGATTCCGTTCGAGCAGCCGCGATTGCCCGGTCGCGTCGAGCAGGCCGTCGCGCGTCAGCGTCCAGCCGTCGCGGATGCGCGGGAAGATCGCGTCGGCCAGCGCGCGGTCCTTGACCAGCGAGCAATAGCGTTCGGCGATGTCCATGTCGGACTTGACGATCACTTGCTCCATATTGTCGAGCGTCGCGGCGAAGAACGGCCAAGCTTGCGCCATTTCGCGCAACAATGACTTGTCCTCGAACGCCGCCAGGGCATGGCCGACGCCATACCAGCCCGGCAGCATCACGCGCGCCTGCGCCCAGCTGAACACCCAGGGGATCGCGCGCAGATCCTCGATCGCGTCCGATTTCTTGCGGCTCGCGGGGCGACTGCCGATCTTTAGGTTGGCGATCTCGGCGATCGGGGTCATCTCGCGGAAGAAAGTCCGGAACCCGTCGGTCCCATAGACTAGGTCGCGATAGGCTTTGAACGCGGTCGCCGACAGTTCGTCCATCGCCGCGCCGAACCGCTTGCGATCGGCGTCCGACAAAGCGGGCGGCGCGAGGCTGGCGAGTAGGGTCGCTGCGGCCATCGCCTCGAGATTGGTGGTGGCGCTTTCGCGCGTGCCGTATTTGGCGGCGATCACTTCGCCTTGTTCGGTGATGCGGATGCGCCCCTGCACCGACCCCGACGGCTGCGCCTGGATCGCCGCGAACGACGAGCCGCCGCCGCGCCCGACCGCGCCGCCGCGGCCGTGGAACAATTGCATGCCGACATGGGCTTTCTCGAACACCGGTTCGAGCGCTTCGGATGCGCGGCTCAATTGCCAGGTCGAGGTCAGATAACCGCCGTCCTTGTTCGAATCCGAATAGCCGATCATCACTTCCTGGACGCCGCGACCGACTGCGAGCCCGGCGATTTCGGGCAAGCCGAACCACTCGGCCATGATCGCGGGCGCCGCCTCGAGATCGCCGACCGTTTCGAACAGCGGCACCGCCATGATCGCGGCGGTCGGCGGATCGCCCGGCAGATAGAGCCCGACTTCCTTGAGCATCAGATGGACTTCGAGCAGATCGGAAACCGACATCGCCATCGAGACGATATATTGGCGGATGCAGGCGGGCCCGTATTTGCCATGCGCCTCGGCCGCCGCGCGCAGGATCGCGAGTTCGGACGCGGTGTCGGCGCTGTAGGTTGCGTAGGGACTGACCAGCGGGCGGACATTGGCAAGCTCGCGGCGCAGTAGCGCCACCCGCGCGGCTTCGTCGAGAGCGAGATAATCGTCATCGACCCCGGCGACCTTGAGCAATTCGGCGACGGTGCGTTCGTGGACCGCGCTGTTCTGGCGCAGATCGAGCGTCGCAAGATGGAAGCCGAATGTATCGACCGCGCGGATCAGCCGGCCGAGCGCGCCGCCCGACGCGAGCGGCCCTGCGCCTTCGTCGGCCAAAGCGTGAGCGATCGTCACCAGATCGCGGCGCAGCGCCTGCGGATCGGCATAGGCCTCGCCCTTGAGCGCGGCCGGACGCGGGGCGGGCTTGCCGGTCAGCGCGCGATGCGTCGCCGCGAGCCGGGCATAGACGCCCGACAGCGCCCGCCGATACGGCTC
>NZ_BCYU01000072.1 GCF_001598355.1 Sphingomonas asaccharolytica NBRC 15499 | reverse complement strand
TGCGCAGGTTCGTGAGGCTTTCGCCGGCGGCCGCTAGCCCATTACCAGGTCGGTGCGTGGGCGTTTCAACCCCACCCAACAATATCCCAGCAGCGCCAGACACGCCGCACCAGCGGTCAGATACGGCAAGGAGTGCCAGAACTCGTACAATCCCACTCCGATCGACGGCCCGAGCACGAAGCTGGCGCCGTTGACCGAGGTGACCTTGCCCGCGACCGAGCCCTGCGCCGCCGATCCCACCGCGAGCGACGATCCGGCGGTGAAAGCCGGGCGCGTGAAGCCGAAGCCGATGCTCGCCAACGCATAAGCAGTCGCCAGGCCGTAGAGTGAAGTCGCCAGGCCGGTCAGCGCGCAGCCCGCCGCCGCGATCGCCAGCCCGACCAGCATCATCACGCGCGGCGTCAGGTTGAACAACGGGATCAACCCCCATTGCACGAGCAATGCCGCTCCCGCGCCCATCATCAGCACGAGTCCGGTCGGCTGCAACGCCTCGGCCGGAGGCAGATGGAGGCGGTCGATCACCAGAAAGCCGATCGCCTGGCCCGTCATCGCCTGGGCGTGGCCGAAGACCAAACCGGCGATCATCCAGGCGCGGACGCGCGAATCGACGAAGCCGACTTCCTCGACGTGCTGACCCATGGCGGCGGTGATGCTCGCGCCCGAGGACTGGCCGCCGATCGAGGGATAGGCATTGGCGGCGCCATGCGCGGCGGGATCGTCCATCGCCGCTTCGTTGCGATCACTAGGCAGCATGCGCAGCACGGCGAGAAACATCCCTGCCCCGAACAGCGCGAACAGGAAGGCCGGGCCGGACAGGCCGATCACTACGCCGCCGACGCTGCCGAGCAGCAGATACGGCGCGATCGCCGGCCCCAGGATCGTGCCGAGCCCGAACGCCGAACCGAGCAGGGTCAGCGCCTTAGTCCGCTCCTCGCGCGTGGTGCGCCCGGCGACGATTGCCTGCACCGCCGGCGGCGCGGCCGAACCGAACGTGCCGTAGATCAGCCGGCCGACGATGAAGAGCATGAAGGCCGCGGTCCCGCCGATCCAGCCATTGATCCCCGCCGCTAGGAAGAGTCCGCACAAGGTCAGCGAGATGGTGAACCCGCCGACTCCCAGCAGGATCATCGACCGCCGGCCGCGCCGATCCGATCGGCTGGCCCAGAACGGCGCGGCGATCACCCATAACAAGGCCGAGACCGAGAAGGCGGCAGCGACCGCATTGTCGCGGACATGGAGCGAGCGCCCGATCGCGGGCAGGACCGATTGCAAGGCGGTGTTCCCCGCGGCGATCGTCAGCATCACGGTGAACAACAAGGCGAAGTCGCGGTCGAACCTCGCCGTCATTCCTTCTCCCAATCGTAGCTGCGCCCTATTTCGGCGACATGGAGCGAATACCATCGATACCAGCGCCCGCGTCCAGCATCGCGAATCTCGCTATGCCGCGCATGCTGGCGCCAGGCGACCGCTGCCGCCTCATCCGCCCAATAACTCACCGTAATACCGATTCCGTCGGTGCCGCGCGCGCTGTCGATGCCGCGATACCCGGGCTGCGCTTCGGCCAACGCGTTGGCTTCCGCCGCCGCGGCGGCATAGCCTTCGGGATCCTCGCCGGTAACTTCGGACACGAAAATCACCGCTATTGTTCCGGGGGCGAACGTCGTCATGATCGTGCGGATGGACCGGCGCGCGATGCGACGCAACCCATCCCCACACCTGGCTGACACCTAAAAGCTTGATCGAGCGTTACAGCTTTGCGACAGGGGTTTCCGGTCGCGTACGATTTGGCGCACAGCTACAAGGAAGATCATGTCCCAGCCCCGCTTCGCTCTCGACAATGCGGAGACGCGCGCGCGCAAGCTCCCCTCTCCCTGGGCGATGTTTCTCAGCGGGTTCTTCAAGCGGCCCGTGATGGTCGGCTCGATCATCGCCTCGTCCAAGGCGCAGATCAACGCGATGCTCAAGGTGCCCGATTGGGCCAAGGTCAAATTGTTCGTCGAATATGGCCCCGGCGTCGGCACGTTCAGCCAAGCGATTCTCGACCGCCTGCCGGCCGACGGCACCTATATCGCGATCGACACCAATCCGGACTTCATCGACTATCTCCGGATCAAATTCACCGATTCGCGCTTCATCCCGGTCCATGGTTCGGCCGCCGACGTCGAAAAGATCATCGCCGAACATGGCTTCGAACAAGCCGATTACGTGCTGTCGGGCCTGCCCTTTTCGACCTTGCCCAAGGGCGTCGCCCCCGCCATCGCCGCCGCGACGCACCGCGTGCTCAAGACCGGCGGCGCCTTCCTGGTCTATCAATTCCGCCCCAAGGTCCGCGACTTCCTCGAGCCGCATTGGGACCGGATCGACTATTCGATCGAATGGTGGAACATCCCGCCCTCGCACAATTTCTTCGCCTGGAAGGACTGACGGGAAGGGCGAAACTTATCGCCTATTTCCGCAAATGCCGCTCGGGGCCGAAATTGAGGCTCCGCGTGACGTTGTAGTCGAGCACGGTCATCACGAAGAATGCCGCCGCCTGCTTGACCCGCGTCCACCAGCCGGTGCGCGACTGGTAAAGCTCGGGCGTGATCCGCTCCGAGTCGGCGATCTCGCCGTCGACATAGGTCCGGACATAAGCGGCGAATGCCTTGTCCTGGACGCGCAGCATCAGTTCGAGGTTCAGGAACAGGCTGCGAATGTCGTAATTGGCCGAGCCGATATAGACCGTGTCGTCGATCACGAAGAGCTTGGTGTGGAGCTTGGTCGGCTGGTATTCGTAGATCTCCACGCCTTTCCTGAGCAGCCCGGCATAAGTGAAGCGCGACGCCGAGATCGCGGCGCCATGATCGTTTTTCGACGCTAGCACGACGCGCGCGACGCCGCGCTGGCCGATCCGGTCGAGCCGGCGCAGCATTCCCGGGCTCGGCGCGAAATAGGCACTGATCAGGTCGACCCGCTTCGCGCGCTCGAGATCGGCGCGCACCGCCTTGGCCCAGGGTGACGGCTTGCGCGTCGGCCCCCCGAACACCCAGCGCGTCCCGCCGTCAGGCTCGCTCCACCTCGACAGCAACGCGCGCAGCGACCGGAGCGGTGGCTGTTCCTCCTTCGCCCAGCGATCGAGCGCATCGAAATAGCCGGTCAGGTGCTCGGCCGAAGGCCCTTCGATATAGAAACCCAGGTCGCGCCACGCTTGATCTTCGTTGGTGCCGAAATAGCTGTCCTGGATGTTGAACCCGCCGATGATCACTCGTGCCTCGTCAGCCAAGGCGAGCTTCTGGTGATTGCGCAGCAGATAGCGTCTACCGAGACGCGGCACGAAGCGGCAGACGTCGATCCCAGCCGCCTTGAGCGGATCGAAGAAGCGGTGATTCTGAGCATGCTCGCTGCCCAGGCCATCGACGATCAGCTTGACCCCGACACCGCGCCCGGCCGCATCGATCAGCGCCTGGCGCACTTTCGCGCCGGCATCGTCGTCGACATAGATGTAATAAAGCACGCGCAGCGACCGCTGGGCGCCGGCGATCAAGTCCAGCAACGCCGTCAGCCGCTCGGGCCCCTCGGTGATGAGCCGGAGCGTATCGCCGTCGATCGTAAAGCTGGGTTCGCCGGCCATCGCGCCTCTATTGAAGCGCGGCGCGGCGCGGGGCAAGGCGGTAGCGGCGTTCGCGGCGATAATCGACGGAAAACCCGATTTTCTTGACTCTCCACGCGCCATTGCCCTAAGCGCCAAGGCTTCCCATCTTGGTGTTTTGCTGAAGGAAAGCGTTTCATGGCGCGCGTCACTGTCGAAGATTGCGTCGACAAGGTTTCGAACCGTTTCGATCTGGTGCTGTTCGCGGCCCAGCGCGCCCGCCAGATTTCGGGCGGCGCCGACCTCACCATCGATCGCGACCGCGATAAAAACCCGGTCGTCGCCTTGCGCGAAATCGCCGAGGAAACGGTGCGCCCCGATCATCTGCAGGACGCAGTGATCAGCGGCATGCAGAAGGTCCAGATCGACGACGATGACACGCCGGACGAAATCGGCTCGCTGTCGCAATCGGCCGAGGCCCTCCGCCTCACCGCCGCTGCGCCGCCGCGCAATCAAAATCTGGGTGGGGATTACGACGGTTGAGGCCAGAGATTAGCGTTCGCTAATCTCTGAAAAGTCGAAACCTCGGCCGGCGGGCAAAGCCCGACCGACGTCGCGGCTTAGCCGCGACGGCCTTGCTAGAGAAAACAAGGCCTGCGGAGCGATCCGCGGGTCTTATTTCTTAGCTCAGCGTCGTCCGGAACCCCGCCATCCGCTCGATCGCCGTATCCAGCGTCGCGTCGCTCTTGGCAAAGCACAGCCGAACGACATTGGTCACCGGATCCTCGGCATAGAAAGCCGAGACCGGGATCGCGGCGACTCCCGCTTCGTCCAGCAGGCGGTTGCAGAAGGTGACGTCGTCGAGCGCGATGCCCGAAGCGGTCAGGTCGATCGAGATAAAATAGGTCGCCGCCGACGGCAACGTGACATAGCCCGCCTCGCCCACCCCCGCCGCAAGCCGGTCGCGCGAGCGCTGGAAGCCTGCGCGCTCCTTGTCGAACCAGGCTTTGTCCTTGCCGAGCCCGTAAGCGGCGGCCCATTGCAGATTGGGCGGGGTGGTGAAGGTCAGGAACTGGTGCGCCTTCGCCAGGCCCTTGGCGAGCTCCGGCGCGGCGCACGTCCAGCCGACTTTCCACCCGGTCAGCGCGAACATCTTGCCCGCCGAGCCAATCTTGACCGTACGCTCGCGCATCCCGGGTTGGCCGATCAGCGGTACATGCCGCGCGCCGTCGAACACCAATTCTTCCCATACCTCGTCGCAGATCGCGATCAGGTCGCGCTCGATACAGAAGCGCGCGATCACCGCCAGTTCCTCGCCGCCGATCATCGACGCCGAAGGATTGAGCGGGCTGTTGAGCACGAGCAGTCGGCACCTGGGCGTCCAGACCGCCTCCAGCATCTCCGCCGTCACGCGCCAGTCGGGCGGGCTCAACCTTACCAGTTTCGCCACCCCGCCGGCGCGCTCGACCAGCGGCAGATAGGCGTCGTAGAGCGGCTGGAACAGGATCACTTCGTCGCCCGGCGACACCAAGGCGAGCAGCGACGCCGCGATCGCCTCGGTCGCGCCCGAGGTCACCACTACCTCGTCGGGTGACAGATCGAGCCCCTGATGCTCGGCATAATGCGCGGCGACTGCCTGGCGCAGTTCGGGCAAACCGATCATCGGCGGATATTGGTTGGACTTTTCGACCAGCGCCCTGGCCGCCGCATCGAGGATATCGGCCGGCCCCTGCGCTTCGGGAAACCCCTGACCCAAGTTGATCGCCCCGGTCGCCCGCGCGCGCGCCGACATCGCTTCGAAGATCGTGGTGCCCATCCGGGCGTAGATCGGATTCATGCCAGCCTGATAGCGGCCGAGGGCGAGTGGAGCAAAAAGGCGTGGCATCTGTTAAACTGGCGTACCGCTTTCGAGGCACTAACCCGGTGTCCCTTGTTTCCGAAAAGGTCGCCGCTCGTGTCTCCCAATGTCTATCTCAACGCTATCGGTACCGCAGTGCCCGACCATGACGCCCATCAGGCGTTCATCGGTTGGGCCGAGCCCAGGATAGCCGACCCGCGGCTGGCCAAATTGTTCGGTCGCATGGTCAAACGATCGGGGATCGATCATCGCTGGACGGTGTTGCCGCGCGCTGCCGACGGCGGATCGCCGATCGAGCCCGGCGGCTTCTATGAGGGCGGCTTCATGCCCGGCACCGATGCGCGGATGCGGGTCTATGCCGAACAGGCTCCGGCGCTGAGCCTCCAGGCGATCGACCAACTGGCGCAAGAGGTCGAGCTCGATCGCGTCACGCATCTCGTGCTGGCCAGCTGCACCGGCTTCGTTGCGCCCGGCGTCGATCAGATCATCGCGCGCCGGCTCGGCCTGGCGCCGTCGGTCGAGCGGCTGCTGGTCGGGTTCATGGGCTGCTATGCCGCGGTCGCGGCGTTGCGCAGCGCGCGCCATATCGTGCGGTCCGAACCCGGTGCGCGCGTTCTGGTGGTCTGCGTCGAACTCTGTTCGCTCCACCTCCAGGATACCGGCGAGATCGAGAAATTGCTGGCGATGCTCCAGTTCGGCGACGGCGCGGGCGCCGCTCTGGTGACGAGCGACGCCGCCGGCTTCGAGCTCGAAGCGCCATTCGCCACGACCTTGCCCGATTCCGAACGGCTGATCCGCTGGGACATCACCGACAAGGGATTCGAGATGCATCTGTCGGGCGAGGTCCCGCAGCGCATCGCGCAAGGGCTCGCCGATCCCGATTTCGCCACCGCTGCGCTCGGTGGGCGCAATGTCGAGGATATCGACGGCTGGGCAGTGCATGCCGGCGGGCGCTCGATCCTCGACGCTGTCGAGACCGCGTATCACCTGCCCCAGGGCGCGCTTTGGGCGTCGCGTGAAACGCTTCACGATTATGGCAACATGTCCTCGGCGACGTTGATGTTCACCCTGGCCAAGATGCTCAAGGGGCCGCGCGTCGGCCAGGGCATCGCGCTGGCGTTCGGGCCGGGGCTGGCGGCGGAGGGTTTCGGGTTCCGGAGCGCGGCGTGAGCCTCCAACAGCGCGCCATCGCCGATGAGCTGATGGACGCCGACGATCTCGACGCGGCGACCTATGCCGCGGTGGTCGGCGATCTTGCCAAGGTCAATGTCGTGACGATGGCGGCGCGGCCGACCCTGTCGTTCGTCGAGCGCGCGCTCCAGGGCCGCAACGCGTTCAAATTGCTCGATGTCGGGTTTGGCGATGGCGACATGCTGCGGACGATCGCACGCTGGGCGGCGAAACGCGGGATCGCGGCCGAAATGGTCGGCGTCGATCTCAACCCGCGCAGCGAAGCGGCGGCGCGGCAGCACTCGTCGCCCGATACAAGGATCCGCTGGATCACCGGCGATTATGCCGATCTTGCCGGTCAGGGCTGGGACATGGTGATCTCCAGCCTGGTCGCGCATCATATGACGCACGATCAGCTGGTCGCTTTCCTCCGCTTCATGCAGGCCGAGGCTCGGATGGGCTGGCTGGTCAACGATCTCCACCGTCACGGTTTCGCGCATTGGGGATTCCCGCTGCTCGCCCGCACCTTCCGCTGGCACCGCATCGTCCGGCTCGACGGCACCTTGTCGATCGCGCGATCCTATCGTCCCGCCGAATGGCCGCCGATCCTGGCCGAAGCGGGCATCACCGATGCGCGCGTCTATCGCGCTTTTCCGTTTCGCCTGTGCGTCGAACGCCTGCGCTGATCGTCGGCGGCGGGCCGGCGGGCGCGGTGGCGGCGCTGCTGCTAGCGCGTGCCGGCGCGCCGCATCTGCTGGTCGAGCGCAGCGCCGAGACGGGCGACGCCTTGTGCGGCGGGTTCCTGAGCTGGCGGACGCTCGAGGCGCTCGATCGCCTCGGTATCCGCCGCGAGGTGCTCAACCGCGACGAGATCCGCCGGCTGCGGCTGTTCGCGGGCACGCGTCAGGCCGAGGCCTGGCTGCCGCGCCCGGCGCTGGCGGTCTCCCGCCGGCGGCTCGATAGCTTGCTGCTCGATCACGCGATCACCGCCGGTGCGGCGGTCGAGCGCGGCGTCGCGGTGCGGGCGCTCGAAGGCGATTGCCTACGCCTGGCTGACGACGACGAAATCGCCCCCGATGCACTGTTCCTCGCCACGGGAAAGCACGATCTGCGCGGGCTGGCACGCGGTGCCGAGCGCGGTGAGGATCCGACGCTGGGGTTACGTGTTCGGTTGGGCCCGAGCGGTGCGCTCGATCGGATGGTCGGCGATACGATCGAACTCCATCTGTTCGATCGCGGCTATGCCGGGATCGCGCGGCAGGAGGATGGCACCGTCAATCTGTGCATGGCGGTGCATCGGTCGCGGCTGAGCGCGGCGGGATCGCCCGACCAATTGCTGGCTGCGCTGGCGATCGAATCGCCGCGGCTAGGCGAGCGCTTGGCGCATCGCGCCGGCGGTGCGTCGATCGATGCGGTCGCCAATGTCCCTTATGGCTGGCGCGCAGTGAACGGCACCGCCGGCCTGTTCCGGCTCGGCGATCAGGCGGCGTGCATTCCCAGCCTGGCGGGCGAAGGCATGGGAATCGCGATCGAAAGCGGCACACGGGCGGCCACCGACTATCTGCGCCAGGGCCCGGCCGGCGCGATCGCCTATCAGCAGCGGCTCGCCCGTGACCTGACGACGCCGTTCGCCGTCGCCAACCGCATCCGCGCCGCCGCCGAGCGCCCCGCCTGGGCGAGCGCGCTGATTACCGCGGTCCGCCTGGCGCCGCAGATCGCCGGAATCGCCGCCCGGCTAACCCGGATCAGCCACAAGCCGCTTGACGCATGACCGGTGCGTAACGATCTTCCGGTGCATGGACCATCTCTCGCTCTCCGAAACCGAATGGCGCAAGCGCCTGACCCCCGAGCAATATCATGTGCTGCGCGAGGCGGGGACCGAACGCGCCTTTGCCGGCATCTATAACGACAACAAGGCCGACGGCATCTATGCCTGCGCCGCGTGCGGGCTCGACCTGTTCGACAGCGCCGACAAATATGATTCGGGATCGGGCTGGCCGAGCTTCACCCAGCCGATCGCCGAGGATCATGTCGTCAATCATAGCGATACCAGCCACGGCATGACGCGCACCGAAACCCGCTGCGCGCGCTGCGACAGCCATCTCGGCCATGTCTTCCCCGACGGGCCGCCGCCGACCGGCTTGCGCTATTGCATGAACTCGATCAGCCTCGATTTTCGCCCCCGTGCGGATTGATCGGCGCGGCGAACCGCTTGAACCGGCGCTTGTCGAGGCTCGGTTAACCCTCTAAGCCCTCGCTTATAACGATGGCCAAGGCGTCCAAAATTGTCCCCCGCTGGCGCCGCTGGCTCGTGCTGGGTCTTCGCCTTACCGGCGTCGCCGCCTTGCTTGGCATCATCGCGCTCGTCGTCACCGTCTATGTGACCGAATCGCAGCTGCCGAGTTTCGACGAGCTCAAATCCTCGCCCAACGGCCAGATGATCCGCGTGCTGGCTGATGACGGCACTCCGATCGTCAGCCTGGGGCCGAGCTATGGCGAATGGCTGCCTTACGCGCAGATCCCGCAAGTGATGAAGGATGCGATGGTCGCGGTCGAGGATCGCCGCTTCCGCAATCATCCCGGCGTCGATCCGATCGGCGTGGCCCGCTCGTTCCAGGTGCGCGTCCAACAGGGACATTGGACCCAGGGCGGGTCGACCATCACCCAGCAGCTGGCGCGCAACATCTTCCTGTCGTCGACCAAGAAGTTCGGCCGCAAGGCGCGCGAGATGGTGCTGGCGCTCGCGCTGGAGCGCAAATTCTCCAAGGATCAGGTGCTCGAACTCTATCTCAACAAGGTCTATTTCGGCGGCGGCGCGTACGGCATCGACGCCGCCAGCCGCAAATTCTTCGGCCATGGCGCCGGCCAATTGACCCTGGGCGAAGCGGCGATCATCGCCGGACTCGTCAAGGCGCCGTCGCATTATTCGCCCACCGCCGATGCCCAGGCCGCAGTCGACCGCGCCGGCGTGGTGATCGGGCTGATGAAGGAAACCGGCAAGATCTCGGCCGCCGAAGCCGCCGCGGTCGATCCCAAGACGGTCAAGCTCGCGCCCGAGCCCAACCAGAACAGCGTGCGTTACTTCACCGACTGGGCGCTGCCCCAGCTCGAGAATCTGATCGACGAGCCGACTCGCCCGCTCGAAGTGTGGACGACGATCGACATCCGCATGCAGAAAGCGGCCGATGCCGCGATCGCCGGCTATGCCCCCGGCAATGCGCAAGGCGCGCTGATCAGCCTCGACCGCGACGGCGCGGTGCGCGCGATGGTCGGCGGCAAGGATTACGTCACGTCCAACTATAATCGCGGCGTGACCGCTTTGCGCCAGCCGGGATCGTCGTTCAAATTGTTCGTCTATCTGGCAGCGCTGGAGGCGGGGCATCGCCCGAGCGACCGTGTGGTCGACGAGCCGATCACGATCAACGGCTGGAGCCCGCGCAACTCGTCGGGCCGCAATGCCGGCGAAATGGATATCCGCACGGCGTTTGCGTATTCGGTCAACACCGTGGCGGCCAAGATCGGCCAGGAAGTCGGCTTCTCGACCGTCGCCGACATGGCGCGGCGCTTCGGCATCTCGACCCCGATCTCGACCGTGCCGTCGATGGTGCTGGGATCGAACGACGTCCGCCTGATCGACATGACGCGCGCCTTTGCCAGCGTCGGCAACAAGGGCGTGGCGGTGACCCCGTACGGGATCACCAAGGTTACCTCGATGGGCGAGACGATCTACAATCACGAAGTCGACCGTAGCCATGTGCTGGTCGCGCCCTATGTCGCCGCCGAGATGACCGACCTGCTGCAGACCGCGGTCGCCACCGGCACCGGCAAGGCGGCGCAGATCGGGCGCCCGGTCGCCGGCAAGACCGGCACGACGAGCTCGAACAAGGACGGCTGGTTCCTGGGCTTTTCCTCGGGACTCACCACGGGCGTGTGGATGGGCCGCGATGACGCCAAGTCTATTCCGGGCCTTCAGGGCGGCACCTTGCCCGCGCGCGCCTTTGCGGCGTTCATGAAGGTCGCCACCGCCGGCCGGCCGGTCGAAGCGTTCGACACCCAGGTGACCTTGCCCGAATGGCAGCTCGATAACGAAAGCGATTTCGGCCAGCCCGATAACGGCCTGTTCGTCGATCCCGACGGCAATCCCATTCCGCCCGACCAGATCGCGCCCGATGCGCCGATCGGCGGGGGGGACGCGGGCGAGCCGCCGCAGACCGAAAATGATCCCCCGCAGACCGCGCCCGATGCCAGCGACGACAGTGCGCGACAGACCGATGAGCGGCTCGATCGCAGATGGATCGATCGCATGACCGGCGGCTCGGGTACCGATCCCAACCGGCCCAAACGCGCCGTTCCTAACGGATCGGCCCCGGCCGATCGCCCGCGAGAGGTTCAGCCGCCCCGCCCGACCCAGTGAAGCGTCGCGCCGTGGCGCCGTAACCAGGCACGCGCCGGTGCGGGATCGCTCCCCAGCAACTGACGATAGGCGGCATGGAACGCCGGCGAATGGTCCATATGCAGCCGATGCGCGACTTCGTGCGCGACGGTCGAGCGGCGGACATTGGGCGGCGCGCAGATCAGCCGCCAGCTATAGCGGATGGCGCCGGTCGAGGCGCAGCTGCCCCAGCGGCCCTTTGGGTCGGCGACGGTAACGCGGCTGACGGTGACGCCGGCCTTGGCCGCGAATTCGGCGGTTTCCTCGGACAGCAATGCGAGCGCACGGCGCTTGAGCCAGGTTTCGATGCGGCGTGAGAGACCTTCCAACGGCCCGCCACACACCAGCCTTTCGTCACCCCGGCCTTGTGCCGGGGTCCACAGAGCCGCAAATCCCGGGTCGTGCGGCTCCGTGGATGCCGGCACAGGGCCGGCATGACGGATTAGGGTAATCGTCCGTGACCGCTCTGGCGACCAGTCGATCACGACATCCTCACCCTCGATCGGAATGATCGCATCAGGCAAAAACGGCTGCCCCTGAGGCAGCTTAGCCCGCTGCGCCTCGATCCAGCCACGATGATCATTGGCCCAGGCCATTGCCTGTTTGAGCGAGGCGCGGGGCGGGATAGTCAGGCGCACGCGCCCGCTTGCCGGATCGACCGACAGCCGCATCCGCCGGGCGCGGGCATGGCGGACGACGTCGAGATCGCCGGTCACAGCTTGCGATCGACCAGATGGAATTCGAGCTCGCCGGCATCGTCCTCGCTGACCGTCCAGCCGCGCGTCGATTCGCCGGCGCGATGCACCGCCTCGCGATCGCCGCTGACGAGATAATGCCAGTCCGGCAGCTTCTCGCCATTGGCGCGCAGGCGATAGGCGCAGGTCGAGGGCAGCCAGTCGGTGGTATAGACGTTCTTCGTCGTCAGCCGCACGCAATCGGGCACATAGGCGCGGCGATTGCGATAGTCCTTGCACTGGCCGGCGCGGCGATCGAGCATCCGGCAGGCGACATTGGTCGGGTGGAGTTCGCCGGTCTCCTCATCCTCGAGCTTGTGGATGCAGCATTTGCCGCAACCGTCGCACAACGCCTCCCATTGGCCGCGATCGAGTTCGGCCAATGTCTTGGTTTCCCAGAATCTGTCGGTCGTCACGGGTTGGTCTTCACCCAGCGCTTGATCTCATCGGCGCTCGCCTGCGCGCCCTGCTCGGTCGGCAGCAAGGCGAGCGGCTTGCCGCTGCTGTCCATCAGATAGGCGGCGTTGGAATGTTCGACCAGATAGCCGCCATTGGGCGTGGTTTTGCCCTTGGACGAGAACACGCCATATTCGGTCTTGATCGTGTCGATCGCTGCCGCGCTCCCGGTCATGCCGACGAAGCGGGGATAGAAAGCGCTGACGAATTGCTTGACCACCGCCGGCGTGTCGCGATCGGGATCGACCGTCACGAACACCGGCACGACCCTGGCCGACAGCGCCGGATCGCTCTTGTCGAGCAGCCGCATCGCCGCCCCGATCGTCTGCGCCGTGGTCGGGCAGACATCCGGGCAATAAGTGTATCCGAAATACATGATCCGATATTTGCCGGCGAACGCCTTCTCGGTGATCGCCCGGCCGTCCTGATCGATCAGCTGGAACGGACCGCCAATCTTGGCGCCCGCCAGCGGGGGATCGGCTGGGGCGGCGTTCGAGCAGGCGGCGAGCGCCAATAGCAGCGAAATCGGAAGCAAACGCAGGTTCATCGCAGCGCCAGCCTTGATCTTTTACGGGCGGCTACGCAAGTTGATCCCGACTTTTCGCGCAGGGCATAACATCATGATCGCACGTCTCTCCCGCATTGCGTCTATCGGCGCGCTCGCCGGCGCGCTGGCCGTTACCGCCCTACCCGCCGCGGCGCAGCTCGCCAGCGGCTCGCCCGGCTATCAATTCCTCGACGCGGTCAAGAACGACAAGGGCAGTGATGTCGAATCGATCCTGGCCAAGCCGGGGTCGCGGATCATCGATACCCAGGACCCGTCGAGCGGCGAAGGCGCGCTGCATATCGTCGTGCGCCGTGACGATTCGCGATACGTCTCCTATCTGCTGGCCAAGGGCGCCAATCCGAACATCAAGAACCGCCAAGGCGACACGCCGCTGCTGCTCGCCGTCGACCGCGGCTATGGCGACCTGATCCCGATCCTGCTCAAGAACAAGGCCAACCCCAATCTGGCGGGCGATGGCGGGCAGACCCCGTTGATCAAGGCAGTGCTGCGCCGCGACGAACAAATGGTGCGCGACCTGATCGAGGGCGGCGCCGACCCCGACAAGCGCGATTACATGGCAGGCAAATCAGCGCGCGATTACGCCAATGGCGATGCACGCAGCCCGGGGATGATCAAGCTGTTCGCCGATTTGCCGGCCGCCCCCAAGCGCGGCGTGTCGGGACCGACGCTTCGTTGATACCGTCACCATCCCCAGTTCGTCATGCCGGGCTTGTCCCGGCATCCACTGTGCCTCAGGCGCGGGGCAAGAAGTTCAAGGACTGGGCTCGGCTGCCCGGTGGATGCCGGGACAAGCCCGGCATGACGGTGATAAATTAGGCATCAAGGTAGAGAAGCGATTGATCATCTCTGGTTCTCTTTCCAGCAGGAACAAGAAGCCAGCGATCCCCCGACAACCGAATATTGAATGTCGATCCGTCCTAGACGGCCGGCGCCGCCGCGCCGGCGCCGGGTAATTTCTTGAACAGCGCGCGATCCTCGGGCCGGAACGCCCATTTCCACAGCACGAACAGATACGTCACCAAGATCGCGGGCTCGCCGACCGAAAGCTCGACCCATTCGTAGTTCTTGGGCAGCGAGGTGAACGCCGTCCCGACCAGGATGGTGACCGCCGCCGTCCCGAGCAGTGACCAGCGCCACCCCGCCACGCGCGCCTTCAATAGCCGGGCGAGGAAATTGGACTTGATCACCGACCCGACGCTGAGCGCGACGAGCAAGGCGATCGCGACGCTCACGCCCTGGACCGAATCGCGATGCCCGAGCCGCGACAATATGGAATTGTCCCAGTCGATCGACCGCATCACCGCAACCAGCGTGAAGCTCAGCACGATCTGAAGGACCAGCACGCCGATCGAGATCATCAGGTTGCGATGCCGCGCGATATAGACGAGCGCCGATTCGCACACCGCCCCGGTCGAGGCGAACACCTCCGCCCATAACAGGAAAGCAAGCGCCGCGGTGCCGGCGACGAATTGCTTGCCGACCAGCCCCATCACCGCTTCGCCCGGGATCGAGCCCATCAACGCCAGGCATGCCTGTAGCGCCATGATCCAGAAACCGACCTGGCGCACCTGGTCGGCGATCGCCGCCTTGTCGTCGCGCGCCAGGCTGGTGGCGATGACCGGCCCCAGGATCGGGTCGAAGCTGGTCTTGAGCTTTTGCGGCAGCGACGCCACCTGTTGCGCCATGTAATAGATGCCGACGATCGCCGGCGGGAACAGCAGCCCCAGGATAAAGCGGTCGACATTGCGCGTCGCCCATTCGATCGCGTCTGCGCCGGCCAGCGGCGCGTTGCGCCGCGCCAGGGTCGCCACCCTCGCGACTTGCGGCGTCCAGCCACGCGGCAGGCCGTAGCTGCGGATCAGCGGGATCAGCGAGGCGACCATCGCCGCGACCATCGACAGCATATAAGCGAGCACCAGCCCGTCGCGCGCGCTGACGAAGTAGAAACCGAGCGCGGCGATCGAGATCGTCCACGGCTCGACCACCGCGCGCGCGGTGACGCTCGCCTTGATGTTATGGCGAAAAGCGAGCGCCGAGAGCGCGACGTCGGACCAGGCGCTGGCGACGATGATGCACGGCAACAGCCGCTCGATCAGGCTGATGTCGCCATGCGGGTACATCACCCGCGGCAAGGCGATCAGCACCGCGCCGGCGATGGTCGAGGCGAGCATCGCCACCGCCATACCATCCCACACGACGTGCGGATGCGGGCGCTCGGTATTGGCCAGCGCCTGGGCCAGCCCGCGCTTCAACCCGAGTGTCGCGATCAACGCCGCGAGTTCGACCACCACCAACGCGAGCGCGAACCGTCCGACTGCGTCGGGTCCATAGAGCCTCCCCGCAACGAACAGGAACGGCAGCCGCGCGACCAACCGCAGCGCGAACCCGCCGATATTGGTCCGCCCGCCCTTGGCCAGCACGGCGAGGTCGTCGGACGCCGCGGTCGGCGGCACGACCGGCGGCGCGGCGCGAGCGTCAGTCGACACGCGCCACCCCCTCAGCCTTGCATCCGGCAAGCGCGGAATCGATCAATGCGCGGCGCCCCAGCTGGCGCCGGTACCGATCTCGACCGCGAGCGGCACCGACAGCGGCACGGCCGGCTCCGCCGCCGTCGCCATGACGCGTTCGATCACCGGCTTGGCCGCCTCGACCTCGCTTTCGGGAACTTCGAACACGAGTTCGTCATGGACCTGGAGCAGCATCTTCGTGCCGGTCAGGCCGGCGTCGGCCAGCGCCGGCCCCATCCGCGCCATCGCGCGCTTGATGATGTCGGCGCTGGTGCCCTGGATCGGCGCGTTGATCGCGGCGCGTTCCGCCCCCTGGCGGACATGCTGGATCGGCGCGCGGATCTGCGGAAACCAGGTCTTCCGGCCGAACAAGGTCTCGGTATAGCCCTTTTGCCGCACGCCCTCGAGCGTCTCGTTGATATAGGAGGAGATGCCGGGGAAGCGGTCGAAATAGCGCGAGATCATCGCCTGCGCTTCTTCCGCGTCGATCTCCAGCCGGGCGGCCAGGCCCCAGCGCGAAATGCCGTAGAGGATGGCGAAGTTGATCGTCTTGGCGCGCCCGCGCGTGTCGCGATTGACCTCGCCGAACAATTCCTTGGCGGTCGCGGAGTGGATGTCCTCGCCACGCAGGAAGGCATCGCGGAGCGGCGGCACGTCGGCCATGTGCGCCGCCAGCCTGAGCTCGATCTGCGAATAGTCGGCGGCCAGGATGACGTTGCCGGGCTCGGCCACGAAGGCGTCGCGGATCTGGCGGCCGATCTCGGTGCGGATCGGGATGTTCTGGAGGTTGGGATCGGTCGACGACAAGCGCCCGGTCTGCGCGCCGGTCAGCGAATAGCTGGTGTGGACGCGCCCGGTGTCGCGATCGATCTGCTGTTGCAGCGCGTCGGTATAGGTCGATTTGAGCTTGGACAGCTGGCGCCAGTCGAGCACCAGCCCGGCGATCGTCACACCTTCGGCCTTCATCTTCTCGAGCACGGTGACGTCGGTCGAATAGGCGCCGGACTTGCCTTTCTTGCCGCCCTTCAGCCCCATCTTGTCGAACAGGATCGCGCCGAGTTGCTGGGTCGATCCGATCTGGAACGGCTGCCCGGCCTCGGCCTGGATCTCTTCCTCGAGCCGCGCCATTTCCTGCGCGAAGCGGCTCGACAAGCGCGAGAGCTGGTCGCGATCGACCTTGATCCCGGCGCGCTCCATCGCGGCGACGACCGGGATGATCGGACGGTCGACCATCTCATACACCCGCGTCGCACCTTCATAGGCCAGCCGCGGCTTGAACCGGGTCCATAGCCGCCAGGTCACGTCGGCATCCTCGCCGCCATAGCGCGTCGCCTGGTCGAGCGGCACTTGCGCGAAGCTGATCGCCTTCTTGCCGGTGCCGGTCACGTCCTTGTAGCTGATACAGCTATGTTCGAGTACGGCATGCGCCACCTCGTCCATGCCATGGCCGCTGAGCGACTGGCCGGCATCGAGGTCGAAGCTCATCACCATCGTATCGTCGATCGGCGAGACCGGCAGGCCGTGGCGGATCAGGACGTTGATGTCGTATTTGATGTTGTGGCCGATCTTGAGCACGCCGGGCGCGGTGAAGAGCGGCTTCAAGCGGCTGACCACCTCGGCCAGCGGCAGTTGCGGCGGGACTTCGCCGAACATGTCGTCGCTGCTCTTGTGCCCGATCGGGATATAGCAGGCGCGTCCCGGCGCGGTGGCGAGGCAGATGCCGACCAGATTGGCCGCCATGCTGTCGAGCGAATCGGTCTCGGTATCGATCGCGATCGTGCCGCTGGCATGGCTTTCGGCGATCCACGCCTCGAGCCGATCGATGCTCGTCACGGTCTCATAGGTATCGCAATTGACCGGCGGCAGTTCGACGAAATCGGGCGTGACCGGTCCGGCCGTCGCGACCGCGGCCGCGACCGGATCGGGTTGCTCGCGTCCCGGGGCGTGCGCCGCCATGCGCGACAGCAAGGTCTTGAACCCCTGATCTTCGAGGAAGGCGCGCAGCGGCTCGACAGGAATGCCGTCGAGCTTGAGCTCGTCGAGCGTGTGCGGCACCGCGGTATCGACATGGAGCGCGACCAGCCGGCGCGACAGCCGGGCCATCGCTTCATGCTCGATCAGATTGTCGCGCATCTTGCTCGGCTTCATCTCGGGCGCGGCGGCCAGCACCGCGTCGAGATTGCCATATTCGACGATCAGCTTGGCCGCGGTCTTGGCGCCGATGCCGGGCACGCCGGGGACGTTGTCGACCGCGTCGCCCATCAGCGCCAGCACGTCGCCCAATTGGTCGGGGCGCACGCCGAACTTAGTCTCGACATAGTCCGCGCCGCGTCGCTCGTTCTTCATCGTGTCGAGCATGTCGACGCCCGGCTGGATCAGCTGCATCAGATCCTTGTCGGAACTGACGATGGTGACGTCCCACCCGGCTTCGACCGCGCGGCAGGTATAAGTGGCGATGATGTCGTCGGCCTCGAACCCTTCCTCCTCGATGCACGGCAGCGAGAAGGCTCGGGTCGCCTCGCGGATCAGCGGGAATTGCGGGATCAGATCCTCGGGCGGCGGCGGACGCTGCGCCTTGTATTTGTCGTAGAGATCGTTGCGGAAGGTGTGCGACCCCTTGTCGAGCACGACCGCCAGATGAGTCGGTCCCTCCGCCTTGTCGAGCGCGTCGGCGAGCTTCCACAGCATCGCGGTATAGCCATAGACCGCGCCCGCCGGCGTGCCGTGCCGGTTGGTCAGCGGCGGGAGCTGATGATAGGCGCGGAAGATGTAACCCGAACCGTCGACGAGATAGAGATGAGGCATCGCCGGAGGAGATAGCGTGACGCGCTCGCCGCCACAAATGGTTAGGTTGGGTGGTAGGGCCTTTCGTGCGAGTGGCGGGGGGGAGGCGCTTGGTGGATCGTCATGGCGCCGCCCAATTCCCAACCGTCACCCCGGCCTTGTGCCGGGGTCCGCCGTGCCGTGAGATATGGTGCCTGAGCCTCTAGCCGTGAGGCCTGCCGCCCGGCGGATCCCGGCACAGGGCCGGGATGACGGAGTAGGGAAGCCAGTCGGCCGCGCCGTCTCGATGTCGAACGTCCTCGACCAATCCCGCCTAAGCCGCGTCGTGGAAGATGATCCCCAGCGTATGCCGTCGTCCCGACCGCAACGTACTGACGCCATGACGCATCGCCACGCGATAGTCGCCGCGACTACCCGCGACCGGGCGATGGTTGACCGCGAACACCACCGCATCGCCCTGGCCGAGCGGAACCACATCGACCCGCGACTGCATACGCGGGCGCTGTTCGGTCAGGACGAAGTCGCCGCCGGCGAAATCCTCGCCCGGCCGCGACAACAGGATCGCGACCTGGAGCGGGAAGACATGCTCGCCATAGAGATCCTGATGCAGGCAATTATAATCGCCGGGCCCATAGCGCAGCAGCAGCGGCGTCGGCCGCGTCTGGCCGGCTTCGTGGCACCGCGCGAGGAAGTCCGCATGGCCGGCGGGAAAGCGCGTCGGCAGGCCCAACCGCTCGTGCCAGCGATTGGCGATAGGCGCGAGGCGCGGATAGAGCGCCGAGCGCAACCCGGCGATCGGGTCGGGCAGCGGGTAGCGATAGTAACGATATTCGCCGCGCCCGAAGCCGTGCCGCGCCATTACCACCTGGCTGCGAAACTGTGCCGGCTCGTCATAGCCCGCCGCGATCGCAGCGCAGGTGGCGGGGCCAAGCAAACCGGGCAATATCGCCCAGCCGCGCGCGTCAAGCTCACCAGCGAGCGTCGTCCAATCGTGATCGTCGTTCATGGAACAACCCATAGGGCGCGGCCTTGCCGGACCGCGCCCCGGGGATTGCGGTCAAATCACCAATGGTGGTTGGTCACTACGCCCAGCACGACCGCCTGCATCAATTGCTGGCGCTCGGGAATGGTCTTGGGCGTGTCGCCGATCATCACCGCGATGGCATAGGCCTTGCCGTTCGGCGATATCAGGAAGCCGACATCGTTATAGCCGGCGGTCCGTCCGCTGAAATCCTGGCCGGTGCCGGTCTTGTGCCCGAAGGTCCAGCCTTCCGGCACCGCGCCGCGCAGCCGCTGGCGCCCGGTGCGCGACGATTCCATCGTCGACATCAGATATTGGGTCGAAGTCGGCGAGAGCAATTCGCCTTTCTTCAGCCGGGCGAGCGCGGTCACGATCGCGCGCGGCGCGGCGCCGTCGGGCGGATCGGCGACATAGCGTTCGAACGCGTCCATCCGGGTCGAGGCCGGGATTTTCGCGCGCGCGGCCTCGAACGAGCGGCCGGTCGAATATTGCGGCTTCCATTCGAGCCCGGCGGTGAAGCTCTGCAACAAACGCTCGCCCGGTCCGAAGCGGATATCGCTGATCCCCTTCTTCGTCAGGAAGGCGCGCACCGCGGTCGGCCCGCCGGCAAGCCGCAATAGGCAATCATTGGCGGTGTTGTCGCTCTGCGTCAGCGCGCGCTGCAGCAATTCGCCGACAGTGGTCTTGTAGCCGTCATCCTTGACCAACGCCGCGATCGGCTGGTGGAACAGCGTGAGGTCGTCCTTGCGCACCGTATAGGGATCATCGAGCGTCAATTTGCCCTGGTCGCGCAGGTCGAGCACGGTCATCGCCACCCACAGCTTCGACACGCTCTGCTGCGGCAATTTCATGTCGCCGTTGGAGGTGACCGTCCAGCCATCGTCGATGCTCATCACCGCGATGCCGACCTTGCCGCCGAAATCGCGCGTCAGCGAGGGCACCAACGCGGTCAGCGCCGCGGGCGCCAGCACCGCCGGCTTGGGTGCCGGAAGCGGCTGCACCACTTCGCGCGGCGGCGCATAGGCCACCGGCGGCGCGAAGCTGCGCGCGCCCCTGCCGGACTGACTGTCGGAGACGCAGCCCGCAATCGCGAGGCCGACGATCACACCAAACGCTATTTTACCGAAACGCTGCACAGAACGACCCATGACCCCCGCCCGTGTTTTTCTCGACGATGAGAGTATCGCAGGAAAACGGTTGCGGAATCCCTGATATAGGGTCTCCGCGATGAACCGCACCTGAAAAGCGGCGGAACGAGCAACCAACCCGCTGAGATTCCGTGCGTTCCCTTAAGGGACCAGCACGGTATCCACTGCGACCGGCAAGGTTTCGGGATAATCGAGCGTGTAATGCAGCCCGCGCGATTCGTGGCGATGCAGCGCGGAGCGCACGATCAGGTCCGAGGTCTGGAGCAGATTCCTGAGCTCGATCAGGTCCGGCGTGACGCGGAAATGGCCGTAATAATCCTCAACCTCGCCGGTCAGCAGCTTGATCCGATGCGCCGCGCGCTCGAGCCTTTTGGTGGTGCGGACGATGCCGACATAATTCCACATGAAGCGGCGGATCTCGGTCCAGTTCTGCTTGATCACCACTTCTTCGTCCGAATCGGCGACGCGGCTTTCGTCCCACGGCCGGATCGGCGGCGGCGGCGGCAGATCGTCCCAATGCGTATTGATGTGGCGGGCGCAGGCTTCGCCGAAAACGAAACATTCGAGCAGCGAGTTGGAGGCCAGGCGATTGGCGCCGTGCAGGCCCGATTCGGTGCATTCGCCGGCGGCATAGAGGTGCGGCAAGTCGGTACGGCCGTCGAGGTCGATTACGATCCCGCCGCAGGTATAATGCTGCGCCGGCACGACCGGGATCGGCTCCCTGGTCATGTCGATGCCGAGGCCCTTCAATTTCTCGTAGATCGTCGGGAAGTGATGGGTGACGAACTCGGCGCCCATATGGCTGATATCGAGATGGACGTAATCGAGCCCGAGCCGCTTGATCTCATGGTCGATCGCGCGTGCGACGATGTCGCGCGGCGCGAGTTCGGCGCGCGGATCGAAATCGGGCATGAAGCGATAGCCGGTCTCGGGAATCTTGAGTTGCCCGCCCTCGCCGCGCACCGCCTCGGTGATCAGGAAGTTCTTGACGTCGAGATTGTAGAGGCAGGTCGGATGGAACTGCATCATCTCCATGTTGGAGATGCGGCAGCCCGCGCGCCACGCCATCGCGATGCCGTCCCCCGTCGCGCCGCGCGGTGCAGTCGAGAACAGATAGGTGCGCCCCGCCCCGCCGGTCGCCAGGATCGTCGCATTGGCGGTGAACAATTCGACCCGGCCGGTGGCGCGGTTGACCGCATAGACGCCCCAGACATTGCCCGCGCCCGAATAACGCTGCTCGTGCTTCGACGTGGCGAGGTCGACCACCACCATGTCGGGCACCAGCGTGATATTGTCGTGCGCTTGCGCTGCGTGGAGCAACGCCTCCTGAACGGCCCAGCCGGTGGCGTCGTTGACATGGACGATCCGCCTGTGGCTGTGCCCGCCCTCGCGCGTCAGATGGAGGTCGCCGCCTTCCTTGTTGAACGGCACGCCGAGTTCGATCAGCCGCTCGATCGCGCGCGGCGCATTCTCGACGACGAACTCGACCGTCTTGCGGTCGTTGAGCCCCGCGCCGGCGATCATCGTGTCCTCGATATGGCTGTCGAACGTGTCGCCCGGTTCGAGCACCGCGGCGATCCCGCCCTGCGCCCAGGCGGTCGACCCCTCGGCGAGGCCGCCCTTGGCGAGCACGGTCACGCAGAAACGATCGGCGAGGTTAAGCGCGGCGGTAAGCCCGGCGGCGCCGGAGCCGATAATCAGGACGTCGGACTTGTGGGGATCGGTCATCTGTTTCTCCTAGCCCCTCCCCTTCAGGGGAGGGGTTGGGGGTGGGGCCGTGCCCCAGGCGAAATTCTCTGCGAGGCATCCCCCCCCCCC
>NZ_BCYU01000071.1 GCF_001598355.1 Sphingomonas asaccharolytica NBRC 15499 | reverse complement strand
CCGTACCATCCCGCCAAGCCGTTCCTGGTCGAGCGATTCGAGCATGTCGGCGGCAAGCCGCGACGCGCCGCGCCTCAGCCGGCCTTCGCTCGCGCCCTTGGGGCTAGCGAGCCAGCGGCCGGCGGCGCCGGCGACGTCCACCCGCTGCATGCGCCGGGCGACGACGCGGGGGATCAGGAAATTATCGCGCAGGAATTGCGCGAGCGTGTCGCCGATCCGGTCCTTGTTCCTCGGCACGATCGCGGTGTGCGGGATCGGCAAGCCGAGCGGGTGGCGGAACAAGGCGGTCACCGCGAACCAATCAGCCAGCCCGCCGACCATCGCCGCCTCGGCAAAGGCGCGGACGAATCCCCAAAATGGATGACGATCGCCCAGCCCGCGCGCGACCAGGTACAAAGCGGCCATCGCCACCAATAAAGCGGTCGCGACCAGCCGCATCCGCCTGAGGGCAGGGGGCGCGGCCGTCGGGCCGGGAACGGACAGTCGCGCCAGCTTCATACCCGAAACAATCCCTCAAAGCAGGGATTGTTCAAGTCCTACTTATACGCCCGATAATCATTCGGCCGGTTGCGGCCCCTGTTCGCCATGGTCATAGCCGATCGGCTTGGGCGCATCCGGATGCGCGAGTATCGGTCGGCTATCATCGCCGGGACGATAGGTCAGCAACACGCGGCGCAGCCACGGCCCGGCCCATTCCTCGATCCCGATCGCCAGGCTGAAGCTGGCCGGCACGATCAACAGCGTCAATACGGTCGACAGGATCAACCCGCCGATCACGACGATACCCATCGGCGCGCGCCACGACGCGTCGCCCGACAGGGATACCGCGGTCGGCACCATGCCCGCGACCATCGCGACCGTGGTCATGACGATCGGCTGGGCGCGCTTGTGCCCGGCATCTTCGATCGCGGCCAGGCTGGGGACGCCCTTGGTCATCTCTTCGAGCGCGAAGTCGATCAGCAGGATCGAGTTCTTGGCGACGATGCCGATCAGCATCAACAAGCCGATATAGACCGGCATCGAGATCGGCTGGCCGGCGATCCACAAGGCGATCAATCCACCCAGCGGTGCCAGCAGCAGCGATCCCATGTTGACGAACGGCGGCAGCACGCGGCGATAGAGCAGCACCAGCACCGCAAACACCAGGAACACGCCGGCCACGACCGCGACCAGGAAGTTGTTGATCATCTCCGCCTGCCATTTGGCCTGGCCGAGCGTCAGCTGCTGCACGCCATTTGGCAAATGCTGCATGATCGGCAGCGCGTTTATTTCCTTCCACGCCTGGCTCGACACCAACGGTTTGCCGGTCTTGGGATTGAGCCCCAGATCGGCGCCGATCGTCAGCTGGCGCTGCAACTGGACACGTTGAATCTTCGATGGGCTGGCGCCAAAGCTGATATCGGCAACGGTCGACAGCGGCACAGATCCGCCATTGATCGTCGATACCGGAATGTTCTGGATCGTCGCCATCCGCGAGCGCGCCGATTGTTCTAGCGCGACGGTGATCGGCACCTGGCGATCGCTGAGCGAGAATTTCGCCTTGTTCTGGTCGATATCGCCCAAGGTGGCGAGGCGTACTGCGCTCGACAGCGCCTGAGTCGTCACGCCCAGATTGGCAGCGAGATCGAAACGCGGGCTGACCACCAGCTCGGGCTGTTGCAGATCGCCCTGGATACGCGGCGCGGTGACCGATTTAAGCTTCGACAATTGCTGCACGATCGTCTGCGCGGTCGAGGTCAGCAATTTCGGGTCGTCGCCCCCCAGCACGATGGTGATGTCGCGCCCGCTCGATCCCCAGCCCTGTTGCGAGCGGAACGAGACGCGCGCGTCTGGGATCGCGGCCAGGGTCGGCGCCAACTGACGCTCGAACTGGACGCTCTTGAGATCCTTGTCCTTCTTGAAGATCGCGGTCACGCGGCCATTGCCGACGAACGCGCGTGAATAGACGTCCTCGACCTGCGGCTGCTTCTTGAGCAAGGCCGCGACCTTGTCGACCACCGCTTGAGTCTGAGCCAGGGTCGTACCGGGCACCATTTCGATGCTCGCCGTCGATGCGTCCTGATCCTGATCGGGCTGGAACGACTGCGGCAGGATGGCGAAGAAGGCCACCGTCAACGCCAAAGCTACCGCGCCCGCCACGATTGACGACCAGCGATGGCGCAGCGTCCAGCGCAATGCCGCCATATACCAGTTCATCATTCGGCCTTCGCCATGCGAGGCATGGCCCTTGGCCTTGAGGAAATAGGCCGCGATCATCGGCGTCAGCAGACGCGCGACGGCCAGCGACATCAGCACCGAGGCGACGACGGTCAGGCCGAAATTCTTGAAGAACTGGCCCGATACGCCGGGCATCAGGCCGACCGGCAGGAACACCGCGACGATCGACATGGTGGTGGCGAGCACCGCGAGACCGATCTCGTCGGCGGCGTCGATCGCCGCCTGATAGGCGGTCTTGCCCATGCGCATGTGTCGGACGATGTTCTCGATCTCGACGATCGCGTCGTCGACCAGCACGCCGGCGACCAGGCTCAGCGCGAGCAAGGTCATCTGGTTAAGCGTGAAGCCCAGTTGCTGCATCACGAAGAAGGTCGGGATCGCCGAAAGCGGGATGGCCAGCGCCGAGATCGCGGTCGCGCGCCAGTCGCGCAGGAACAGGAACACGACCAGCACGGCCAGGCCCGCGCCTTCGTACATCGCTTCCATCGCCGAGTGATATTGCATCTCGGCATATTGGACGTTGTTGAAGATCAGCTTGAACTTGACCTTGGGATTCTTCTTTTCGAGGTCGGCGAGTTTCTTCTCGGCGCCATGGAACACGGTGACGTCCGATGCGCCCTTGGCGCGCTGGAAGTCGAACGAGATGACCTGCGCGCCGTTGAGCTGCGACGCCGACCTTTGTTCGGCGAACTGGTCGACGACGGTCGCGATATCGGTCAGGCGCACCATGCGGCCGCCACCGGCCGAAATCTGCGTCTGGCCGAGCGCATAGGCGTCCTTGGCATTGCCGAGCACGCGTACGGTCTGTTCGGAGCCCGCAATCTCGGCGCGGCCGCCCGCGGCGTTCATGTTGACCTGGCGCAACTGGGCGTTGACCTGGCTGGCGGTCAGGCCAAGCGATTGCAGCTTGTCGGGATCGAGCTTGACGCGGATCTCGCGGCTGACGCCGCCATTGCGTTCGACCGTCGCCATGCCCGACACCGACTGCAATTCCTTGGTGACGGTATTGTCGATGTACCAGCTCAGCTGCTCGATCGTCATATCGGTCGAGATCGCGGCATAATTGGCGAGGTCATTGCCGGTGGTGTTGGCGCGTTCGACCTGCGGCTCGAGGATGCCGTCGGGCAGGTTGCCGCGAATCTGTTGCAGCGCGCTGCGCACATCCTCGACCGCGCGATCGATCGGCGTGCCGATATCGAGCTGGACGACGGTGACCGAACTACCCTCGGTCACGTTCGAGTTGATCTCGTCGATCCCCGACAGGCTGCGGACTGCCGCCTCGACCTTCTGCGTGACCTGGTTCTCGAGCTCGGTCGGCGCGGCGCCCGGTTGGCTGACCGAAACGATCACGACCGGAAAATCGATATCCGGGTCGTTGTTGACCTGCATCGTCGCGAAGCTGACCAGGCCGGCCACGGTCAGCATGAAGAACAGGACGAGGCTGGGGACCGGGTTGCGGATCGACCAGGCGGATATGTTGCGAAAGCTCATGCGAACGCCCTCTTCAAAGCTTGCGCAGCTGTGGCTTGACCTTCTGGCCGGGGCTCAGGAACGCGCCTGCCGACAATACCACGCGCTCGTTACCGACCAGGCCTTGAACGATTGCAACGCCGCGATCGGTCACTTCGCCGGTCTTGATCGCGCGGCGCTCCACCTTGTCGTCCTTGTCCAGGATATAAACGAAATTGCCGGTGGCGTCCGTCTGGATCGCTGAGTTCGGCAGGATCGGCGACGTGTTCGCGCCCCCATAGATCGTCGCCGCGGCGAAGCCGCCCGGGCGCAATGTGGCGTCGAACGGGATCGCGATGCGGACGATGCCGCGACGGGACTGCGGATCGATGACCGGGGGCAACTGCCAAACCTGGCCGGCGAATGACTGGCTACCGCCGACCGGCGTCACTTGCGCGCGCGAGCCGACCGAAATGCCCTTGATGTCGCCTTCCGCCACTTCGGCCCTGAGTTCCATCTCGCCACCTTTGGCCATGCGGAACAACGTACCCGAGCCGGAGCTGACAATCTGGCCGGGTTCGACCATGCGTGCCAGCACAAGGCCGGCGGCCGGGGCGCGGATATCGAGCCGGCCGTTGCGCGCCTGAGTCTCGGCGAGCTGCGCCTGCGCGACCTTTACCCTGGCATTGGCTGCCGCGAGCGTCGCTCCCTTGCGTTCGAGATCGGCCTTGGAAATGAAACCGCGGTCGACCAGCGCCTTGGCGCGATTATATTCGCTGAGCGCGATATCGGCGTCCGATCTGGCCACCGCGATCGAGGCGGCAAGGCTGCTAGCGGTCTGCACCTGGACCGAGCGGTCGACGGTCGCGAGAGTCTGGCCCGCGGCGACCCATTGGCCCGGCTGCACCAGCACCGCCGTCACCCGGCCACCTTCGCCGGCGACGCCGACAGGCATATCGACCCGCGCCGCGAGCGATCCCGTCGCCGACACCATGCGGTCGACCGAGTTGCTGCCCGGCGATCCCACCGACACGGTCGGCATCTGGTCCGCGGGCGCGCCGCTGGCGGTCGTGCCGCCGGTTCCCGCTGCGGGCTTGGCGGCCGGACGCATCATGAAGAAGGCAGCGATCAGCACGACGATGATCGCGGCAACACCGGCCAGGATCAGCCAGCGACGCCGCGGCGCCGCGGTTTCGTCGGTGAGCGCGTACATGCCGCTCGACTCGTAATTCATGTCAGCCACGATCCCCATGTGCCCTGTCATTGAGGCACCATCAGGGCCTCCGCTGGAACTGTATTATAGAAATAAAGCACCGACCTCAAGAGGCTCGGTGCGCTACTTTTATAATGTCCTTTTCGGCCCCGAATCGCAATCGGTAACGATATTTCGCGTCGGAAACGGTTGCATTTGCCGGTGCTTTGGGCGGACGATGCGTCACCGCCGATCAAAAAAGGCGGAAAGGAGGGAAGTTCGATGCCCGAAAGATCGATTCTAGGTTGGCTGCTGATCGGCCTTGTCGCCGGCGTGTTGGGCAAGTTCGTCATGCCTGGCAAGGATCCCGGCGGGTTCATCGTCACGATACTCATAGGCATCGCCGGCGCTTTGCTGGCCGGCTTTGTCGCGCAGACGATGAACTGGACCCTGGTCGGCGGATGGCAGAATTACGCGGCGGCAACTGCCGGCGCGATCGTGCTGCTCGCTTTGTACCGATTGGTGGTCAGTCGTCGCGTATAGCGTGTTCACGTAAGGTAGCGACCTCGTTCAGGTTGGCGTAGTTCGCCTTGTGGCACGGCCGCCAAGGACGGAATAATCCGTCATGTCTGGAGGACATATGCGTTTGCTTGCCACTGCCGCCGTCATCACGCTGTCATCGATCGCGGTCGCTCCCGCGCTCGCTCAGACGATGCCCGTCGCTCCGTCGGTGCTCCCGGACGGGACCCTGCTCGACGTCACCGCCACCGGCAAGACCACGCGCGTTCCCGATCTGGCGACGATCCGCGCCGGCGTCGTGACCCAGGCGGCGACCGCCGCGGCGGCGTTGTCGGACAATGCCAATCGCATGAGCGCGGTTCTCTCGGCGCTGAAGCAAGCGGGCATCCAGCCGCGCGACATCGCCACCGCCAATGTCTCGCTGCAGCCGCAATATCGCTACGAGGATAACAAGCCGCCGGTCATTACCGGCTATCAGGCGACCAACAACGTCTCGATTCGTTTCCGTAATATCGCCAAATCGGGTGCGATCCTCGATGCGCTGGTGGCGCAGGGCGCCAACCAGATCGACGGGCCCAATCTCTCGCTCGATCAGCCCGACGCCGCGCTCGACGAAGCGCGAGTCGATGCGGTCAAGCGCGCCCAGGCGCGCGCGCAGCTTTATGCCAAGGCGGCCGGCCTGTCGGTGTCGCGCATCCTGACGATCGCCGAAGGCGGAGAGATCGCCGGACCGCCGCCGCCGATGCCGGTCTATCGCATGGCCGCGGCGAAGGCGGCCGACACGCAGGTGATGCCGGGCGAAAGCGACGTGACGGTGACGATTACGGTGCGCTTCCTGCTCAAATGATGAGAAAGGGGCCGTTCCCATCCGGGAACGGCCCCGTCCGTTTAGTCCGCCGCGACCGTTTCGGCACAACAAACTCTAGCGAAACCGCCCGCGGTTGATCAGGGCGAGGACCGCCAGCAGGATGATCGCGCCGGCTACCGAATAGATGAACGTCCTGATCGTGATCGCCTGGTTGATATCAGCGCCGAACAGCCAACCGGCAATGACTGCGCCGATGATCCCAACGACGATATTGACGATGATCCCCGACCCGCCGCCGCGCACGACCAGGCTGGCCAGCCAACCCGCCAGCCCGCCGACGACCAGCCAGATGATGATGTTCTCAAGCATGTGCCGATCTCCCGCCGGTTAGCGCGCGCGACCGCGGTTGATCAGGTTGAGGATGAGCAGCAGGACCACCGCACCGACGAAGGCGGCAACCAGCGCACCGATCGACGGCGGCCAACTGGCGATCGATCCGGTGCCGGGGAAGAGCGGGCCCAGCAGATAATTGCCGATGAACGAGCCGACAATGCCGACGACGATATTGAGAATAAGGCCCTGCTGGGCGTCGGTGCGCATGACGATGCTTGCCAGCCAGCCGATCACGCCGCCGATGACGATCAAAAGAATCCAGTACATCGCAACCCTCCTATTCGACGCGATCCGATGCGGTCGGTCTCGGGGTTACGACTCTTCAGGGGGAATATATGTTCCGCCCCCGTTTTGAACGGGAGCGGAAGGTCAGTATTTCTGCTGGCGTTCGTAGAGGCTCTTATAGTGCTGGATGCGCGTCACGCGCAGCCCGGGCATGCCCGAGCGATCGATCGCGCGCTGCCAGCCGGCGAATTCCTCGACGGTCAGATTGTACCGGTCACACACTTCGTCGACGCTCAGCAGGCCGCCATTGACCGCCGCCACGACCTCGGCCTTGCGGCGCACGACCCAGCGGGTCGTATCCGCTGGAGGCAGCGTCTCGAGAGTCAGCGGCTCCCCGAGGGGGCCGATCACCTTTGCGGGGCGTATTTTCTGGTTCTCAATCATTCACTACCTCGATTGGGGCGGGGGGCCCCCACTCACTTTGGCTAAAACGACCGTTAGCGGCCGGACTTGAACATCCATTGAAGCGTCTAGGTAAACACGCCCTTCATTCTTGGCCCCAATCCGCGATCCGGGCGGCGACATCCGCGTCGAACGCGCCGGAGGGTGGGAAGAAGGCCGAGGATTCAATCACTCGCGGAAATTGCCGGGTCTGAATGAGCGCGGTCGGGCTCGCCGCCTGGCGCGCCGAGATGCCGACCATCAGCACCGCCAGGTCGGGTGGCAACACCGCGACCGACGCATCGTGATCGAATCTCAGATAACTCAGGTCCACGCTTTACTCACCCGCGTTTCAACAGAATCGAGGGTCTACCCATTTTGCCCTAAAGGTCGGTAAAGACGGCGTTCGCGCGAGCTTAACCTCGCGCAGCGCGCGGGTTCCCTAGGCAAAGCGGGCCGGCATCCCTATTGAGCGCCACACAGCAATGACCGAAGCCGACTTCCAACTGGGCCCCGATCTGTCGGGCAAGCGCATCGTCGTCGCCATGTCGGGTGGCGTCGATTCGTCGGTCGTGGCCGCGCTCGCCGCGCGATCGGGTGCTGAGACGATCGGCATTACGCTGCAGCTCTACGATCATGGCGAAGCGGTCGGGCGCGCGGGCAGTTGCTGCGCCGGGCGAGATATCCGCGACGCGCGCGCGGTGTGCGACCGGCTGGGCATCGCGCATTATGTCCATGACCATGAAAGCGCGTTCCGCGATGCGGTGATCGACCAGTTCGCCGATGAATATGTTGCCGGGCGCACGCCGATACCCTGCGTCCGCTGCAATATGGGTCCCAAATTCACCGATCTGTTCCAACTCGCGCACGATCTCGGCGCCGATTGCCTGGCGACCGGCCATTATGTCCGCCGAGTCGAAGGACCCGACGGCGCCGAACTTCACCGCGCCGCAGACCCGGCACGCGATCAGAGCTATTTCCTGTTTGCGACGACGCGCGACCAGCTCGACTTCCTGCGCTTTCCTTTGGGCGGCTTGCCCAAGCCGCGCGTCCGCGAACTCGCTGCGGAATTAGGGCTGGGAGTAGCGGCCAAGCCCGACAGCCAGGATATCTGCTTCGTCCCCGACGGCGATTATGCGAGCCTCGTCAAGAAGTTGCGGCCCGAGGCCGAAGCTGGCGGCGATATCGTCGATCAGGCCGGCCGCAAGCTCGGCGAGCATAAGGGGCTGATACACTTCACGATCGGTCAGCGCCGCGGGCTCGAGCTCGGCGGCAGCCCCGAGCCGCTCTATGTCGTTCGTTTGGACCCCGCGACTCGCCGCGTGATCGTCGGCCCGCGCGCCGCGCTCGGCGTTGCCTCGGCGCGGTTGTCGGACATCAATTGGCTGGGCGGCGATTATAACGGTCCGATCACCGCCAAGGTGCGTAGCCTCGCCAAGCCCGTGCCAGCGCGACTCGTCGGCGACCGGGTGCTGTTCGACGATCCGGAATACGGCGTCGCGCCGGGTCAGGCGGCCGTGCTCTACGCTGGCGATCGCGTGCTCGGCGGCGGCTGGATCGAGGAAACGCAGGCGGTGGAAGCGGCGCTGGCGGCATGAAGCCGATTGGCGCTGCGCCAATGCCTCTACAACTTTTATCCTCGTCCCATGACGAGGTCCGCCACCTTTCCCGTTCGGCCGACCAAGCGTCCGATCCAGGTGACGACCTTCCGCCCTCGCGGTGTGACGATCTCCATCGTATGCTCCGCGGCCCCGACCCGCAGGCGGTTGTCTTTGCTATGGGAATTCTCGTCGTACAGCCGTTTGTCGCGCAGCAGTTGGTCGAGATCGACTCCCTCAGATGGCGGCAATGTCTCGCTCGTTTCGGCAATTGGTTCGAACGGAACGACGAGAAGAGCAGGGCCTTGTTCTCCCATCGTGCTGATCTGCCAACGGCCCGCGTCGTCACGCCAAGCGATGGTGCTGTATTCGTCGCTTAGATGATGAGCGGGGAAGCTGCGGACGTAGATAGTCCAGTCGCTGTGGGGATTTGAATGTCGTATTTCTGACGCAGCGCCAGGCTGCGCTGCGTCTCGTTGGCAAATTGATCCGCAGGCGCTGCAGCGAGCGATGCCGCGAAGATCGCAAGAGCAAAGATACGCATGAATCGTGTCACGCGTCCGTCTAGATCATTCCGACTTCGGAAAGAATCGCTCGATCACACTCGACGCCAGCCGCGCAGGGCGCAGCGTTTGGGCGTCGATGCAGCACCAACTCGATTTGACCTCGGCCAGCACTTCCTCGCCGCGGTGGATGACCGTCTGATAGAAAGCGCGCGCGCCCTGGACTTTCTCGAGCAGGACGGTGGCGATCACCTCGTCGTCGAGGAAGGTGGGCTTGCGATAAGTGATCTCATGTTTGAGCGCGACCCATAGCAGGCTCGCCACGGCCTCGGCCGGCGCGATCTTTTGCCAGTGGCTCAGCACCGCGTCCTGCACCCACTTCAGATAGGAGGCATTGTTGACGTGCCCCATGAAGTCGATGTCGGCGGGATCGATGCCGATCGGAAAATCGTGAGGGAGGGCGTGGTCGGTCACCTGGAGAATATAGTGCTTGCGGCGAAAAATAGCGAACTTTCCGGGTAGCGAGCGGACGCTACGGAAAGCGCGATCGAAACGCGGGCGGAGAAAAATCCTCCCCGTGCCGGGGAGGATCTTTTGGCCAGCCCAGCAAAAACGTTCCTTCCAGGACCGTCACGCAATTCCCACCCAGGATCACGCGATCGCCTTCCAGCCGGCAGTCGAGATATCCGCCCCGCGCGCTCGCCTGGAATGCCGTGAATTTGTCGCGCCCCAGCCGCTTCGCCCAATAGGGCACGGCAACCGCGTGCGCCGATCCCGTCACCGGGTCCTCGTCGATGCCGCCGCCGGGCGCGAAGGCGCGGCTGATGATGTCGGTCTCATCGCCCGGTGCGGTCGCGATGGTGAGGAGATCGCCTCCTGCCGCCAGCGCGCGAAAATCGGGCGTGAGCGCGCGCACCTGATCGGCGCTTTCCAGCACGACCAGCGCATAAAGATGCTCGTGCCACAATGTCTCGACCGCGCTGTCGATGCCCAGGCCGGCGACGATATCGGGCAGCGGCTTGGGCGACGGTACCCAGGCGGGCAGCGCCAGTTCGTAGCTGCCCCCGGCACGCGCAACCTCGAGCATCCCTGCCTTGCGCGTGCGGAAGCGGACGCGCTCGCGATCGGGGTCGGACGACAGCACGAAATGCCCGCTCGCCAGCGTGGCGTGGCCGCACATTACCACTTCGACCGCGGGCGTGAACCAGCGCAGGTCGAAATCGGCGCTGTCATCCTCCGATGCGACCAGGAAAGCGGTCTCGGACAGATTGTTCTCGGCGGCGATTTTCTGCAGCACATCGTCTTCGAGCCACTCGGATAGCGGCATTACCGCCGCCGGATTGCCCTCAAAGGCATGACGCGCAAATGCGTCGATCTGCGCGATCGGTAACCTCACTCTCTGTCTCCTTAGATACGCTTGCCGAACCAGTGCGGCGTCACATCGGCCTCGACCAGCGGGTTGTCGGTGTCGACATGGCCTTCGGGATCGACATGGATCAGCACTTCCACCCTGGGAAAGGCCTGATGCAGCGCGTTCTCGACGCGTTCGACCACCTCATGCGATTGCGCGACGGTCAGGTCGCGGCCGACTTCCATATGGAATTGCGCGAATTCGTGGCTGCCCGATCGCCGCGTGCGGAAATCGTGGATGCCCTTGAGTCCTTCCTGCCGCGCCGCGACTTCGATGAATTTCTTGCGCAAATCCTCCGGCCACTCCTTATCCATCAGCTGGTCGATCGCGTTGGAAGACGCCTGGAATGCGCCCCAGGCGAGCCAGGCCGCGATGATGATGCCGAACACTGGATCGGCGCCGCGCAAGCCGACATATTGATCGAGCACGATCGCGGCGATCACCGACAGGTTGAGGAACAGGTCCGACTGGTAATGGACCTTGTCCGCCATGATCGCGACCGATCCGGTCTTGCGGATGATACTGCGCTGGTAGGCAAGCAGCGCGAAAGTGGCGAGGATCGCGACGATCGACACGCCAATCCCGAACTCGGCTTCGGCGGTCTGGGTGTTGTCGCCAAACTTCAGGACTGCGCGCCAGGCGATGCCGGCGGCGGACAGCGTGATCAGCCCGACCTGGAACAACGCGGCCAGCGCTTCCGCCTTGCCATGGCCGAAACGATGGTCGTGATCGGCGGGCTCGGCGGCGATCTTGACGCCGTAGAGCGTGACCAAACTGGCCAGCAGGTCGAGCCCGGTGTCCGCCAGGCTGCCGAGCATCGCCACCGATCCGGTCGACCAGGCCGCGTAGCTCTTGAGCGCGAGCAGGAACAGCGCCATCGCCACGCTCGCCAGGGCGGCGCGGATCGCGAAGGGAATGATGCGACGGCGTTCGCTCTCGGTCATCATGGGTAGAGCAATCCTTCCGACCAGGTCCCGTCACCGGCGAGGTCGAACACACGGCGTTCGTGAAGGCGATGCGCACGGTCCTGCCAGAACTCGATATGGGTCGGAGTCAGGCGATAGCCACCCCAATGCGGCGGACGCGGCACGTCTTGCCCCTCGAATCGGGTCTGGATTTCCTCGAATCGCGCCTCGAACGTTACCCGGCTGTCCAGCGGCCGCGACTGGTCCGACGCCCAGGCGCCGAGTTGCGAATCGCGGCTGCGGCTGGCGAAATAAGCATCGGATTCGGCGTCCGACGCCAGGCTGAGGTTGCCTTCGATGCGGATCTGGCGGCGCAGCGATTTCCAGTGGAACAGCAGAGCGGCATGCGGATTGGCCGCCATCTCGCCTGCCTTGCGGCTTTCGCGGTTGGTGTAGAAGACGAAGCCGTTGGCTCCATGCCCCTTGAGCAGCACCATACGCACCGACGGGCGTCCGCCCGCGTCCGCGGTGGCGAGGGCCATCGCGTTCGAATCGTTCGGCTCGCTCTCGCGCGCTTCGGCGAACCAGGTGTCGAACAGCGCGAAGGGGTCGGTGGTCATACAGAGCGCTTTACCGCCGCCGCCCTCCATCGTCACCCCGGACTTGTTCCGGGGCCAACTCTCCCCAGACCGCAGTTTCCGTTGTCGCGTGTTGGCGTTCGAGCGAGATCGTGTCCCCCGGACACGATCGTGGCTTGCCGGGGACAAGCCAAAGCTCGACCGCGGAACAAGTCCGGCATGACGGGTTACGGAACGACTCCCTATCCCAAGAATTGAATCGGTTTCGCAACGGAGGTGACTCATGGCCGCACGGGCCTATTGGCAGGGACAGATCAGGCTGGCGCTCGTCTCGATCCCGGTCGAGATTTACACTGCGACCAAATCGGGCGCGCAGGTGGCGTTCCACCAGATCCACGAACCCTCGGGCAAGAGGATCAAATACGAGAAGACCGTGCCCGGCATCGGCGAGGTCGACCCCGACGAGATCGTCAAGGGCTTCGAATATGAGAAAGGCGAATATGTCCTGCTCGAGCAGGACGAGATCGACGCGGTGAAGCTCGAATCGAAAAAGACGCTCGAGCTTACCCAGTTCGTCGACATGGATGAGATCGACGTCCTCTATTACGAACGGCCCTATTTCGTCGTGCCCGCCGATGATCTGGCCGAAGAGGCGTTCATCGTCCTGCGCGAGGCGCTGCGGCGGTCGAAGAAGGTCGGGATCGGCCAGCTCGCGATGCGCGGCCGCGAATATGTGGTCAGCCTCAAGCCGTGCGGGCGCGGCATGGTGCTCGAGACGTTGCGCTATGCCGGCGAAGTCAACCGCGCCCAGGGTTATTTCCGCGACATCCCCGATGACGAGCCCGACCAGGATCTGCTCGACCTCGCCACCACGCTGATCGACAAGAAATCCGCCAAGTTCGATCCGGCCAAGTTCCACGACCATTATGTCGATGCACTGAAGGACCTGATCGCCCGCAAGGCCAAACAGAAATCGCGGCGCAAGATCATCGAGGACAAGGATGACGAGGGCACCGGCCGCTCGGGATCCAACGTCATCGACCTGATGGCGGCGCTTAAGAAATCGATCGAGAAGCCCAGCGCGAAACCGGCACAGAAGGAGAGCGTAACCACCACCAAGAAAACCGCGCACAAGAAGACCCCGGCGCGGACCGCCCCGGCGAAGAAGCGTGCGTGATGGCGCACGCCGACCCCCTCGCCAAATATAACGCCAAGCGCGATTTCTCGAAGACCGCGGAGCCCAAAGGCGAACGCGCCGCCGACGCCGGCCATCGCTTCATGGTCCAGAAGCATGACGCGACGCGGCTTCACTGGGATTTGCGGCTCGAGGTCGACGGCGTGATGAAGAGCTGGGCAGTGACGCGCGGCCCTAGCCTCAATCCTGACGACAAGCGGCTCGCGGTGCAGACCGAGGATCATCCGATCAGCTACGCCGATTTCGAAGGGACGATCCCGGCGGGCGAATATGGCGGCGGTACGGTGATGCTGTGGGACGACGGCTGGTGGGAACCGATTCCCGGCAAATCGGCCGAGGACCTGGAAGAAGGCCATCTCCATTTCATCCTCCACGGCGCGCGGATGAAGGGCGAATGGCTGCTGATCCGACTCAAGCCGCGGGGCAAGGAGCGCAACACCAACTGGCTGCTGCGTAAGATCGACGACGATTTTACCGGCGGTTCGGACGATCTGGTCGAGAACGACGTGACCAGCGTGAAGACTGGCCGCTCGATGGCCGAGATCGCCAAGGGAATGAAGGCGAAGGAACTAGCGAGCTGGAAGAAGCTACGCGCCAATTCCTCCCCGGGACGGGGAGGGGGACCGCGAAGCGGAGGAGGGGGTTCTCCTCAACCGAGTCGCTCGCCCCCCAGCTCTGCACGCTGGTCGATTCCGTCCCCACCGGCACCGGCTGGATCCACGAAGTCAAATATGACGGCTATCGCGCGCTGATCGCGATCGGCGGCGGCAAGGCCAAGGTTTATACGCGCAACGGACTCGACTGGACCGACAAGTTCCACGCCATCGCCGATGCTGCGGCCAAGCTGCCGGTCGGGTCGGCGCTGATCGATGGCGAGATCGTCGCGTTCAAGGACGGGCATCCCGATTTCTCGACCCTGAAGGACGCCATTTCCAACGACGGCGAGATGACCTTGTTCGCGTTCGACCTGCTCGACCTCGACGGCGAAGACCTCGCCAAATTGCCTCAGGTCCAGCGCAAGGAACGCTTGCGCCCGCTGCTCGAGGGCGCCGATGCGCGCCTGCAATATGCCGAGCATATCGTCGGCGAGGGCGAGAAATTGTTCGAGGCGGTGTGCCGCGAAGGCTATGAGGGGATCGTCTGCAAGCGCGCGGACGCGCCTTATTCCGGCCGCCGTACCCAGGGCTGGCTCAAGGTCAAATGCCTGCATCGCCAGGAATTCGTCATCGTCGGCTGGACCGAGAGCGACAAGTCGCGCGGGTTCCGCGCGCTGCTGCTCGGGGTCAATGAGGACGGCAAGCTGCGCTATGCCGGCAAGGTCGGCACCGGCTTTTCGGTCGAGACGATGAACGACCTCCGCGCCAAGCTCGATCGCCTAGCGCGCAAGACGCCGACGGTCGACGCACCGCGCGCGGCGACCCGGCGCGTGCATTGGGTGACGCCCAACCTCGTCGCCGAGATTGCCTATACCGAAACGACGCCCGACAAGGTCCTGCGGCATCCGAGCTTCCTGGGGCTGCGCGGCGATAAGGAGGCTGAAGAGGTGGTCGAGGAAAAAGCCAAGCCGGCGCCCAAGCCCAAAGCATCGAGCGTCAAAATCACGCATCCCGATCGGCTGATCTTTCCCGATTCGACGGTGACCAAAGGCGATCTCGCCGCTTTTTACGAGGCGATGGCGCCGGTCGCGCTGCAATGGATCGCCAATCGGCCGATCAGTCTCGTGCGCTGCCCGCAAGGGCGCGGCAAGCATTGCTTCTTCCAGAAACACGATGCCGGCTCGTTCGGCGAGCACGTCAAGCACGTGAAGATCAAGGAGAAGGACGGGTCGGTCGAACCCTATCTCTATGTCGATGACGCCGACGGGCTACTGCAATGCGTCCAGATGGGGACGATCGAATTCCACGGTTGGGGGTCCTCGGTCGCCGATGTAGAAAAGCCCGATCGTCTCGTGTTCGACCTCGACCCCGACGAGGGGCTGGGGTTCGACGAGGTCAAGAAGTCGGCAGCCGAGATCAAGGCGCATCTCGCCGAGATCGGGCTGGTCAGCTTTGCGATGGTCTCTGGTGGCAAGGGCGTTCATGTCGTCGTGCCGCTGACGCCCCAGGCCGAATGGCCGGCGGTCAAGGACTTCGCCGATCGCTTCTGCCAAGCGATGGCCCAGGCTGAACCCGACCGCTTCACCGCGACCATGTCCAAGGCCAAGCGCAAGGGGAAGATCTTCCTCGACTGGCTGCGCAATCAGCGCGGTGCGACCGCGGTGATGCCATATACGGCGCGGGCCCGCGCCAAGGCGCCGGTCGCGGTGCCGGTGACCTGGGCGGAACTGAGCGATCTCGATACCGCGGCGACGTGGCATGTCGGGGATCAGGAGGAGTTGCTGAAGCGGGCGTCGTCGAAGGATCTGGCGGGCTGGGGAATCGCCAGGCAGGTGCTGCCGGACCTCTAAAGCCCCCCCCGAAGGTGAGGGGCTAAAAGCCGCCGCAAACCTTAATCCATGTTGCCACGCAGCATGGTTTGTGGTGGTTAGCTGTTCGCCAGGGGAGGCCCGGTTGGCCAGTCACGCACTCAGCGAAGGTTTGTTCGACGCCGCGGCGCACGCCGCGCGCTGGGTGGCGGACTATCGTGGGCGGGTCGGTGAGGGCGCAGGCGATGTCGTCGCTGGCGGCGATCCTGACGCCTGGACCGCTGCGTTCGAGGAACTCGCGGTCGCCGCGGGCGACGATCTTGCCCATGCCCAGGAACGCGTCCAACGCCACGCAGAGGACATCGGTACGGGATTTCGCGTCGCTGGCGACTCGGACGAGCGACCCTGGCCGGTCTCGCCGGTTCCGCTGCTGATCGCCGAAGGCGAATGGCAAGCGATCGCCGAAGGCGTCGCCCAGCGTGCCGGGCTGATCGAAACCATCCTCGCCGACATCTATGGCAACGGCACCCTGATTGCCGAAGGAGCAATCCCGGCAGCGCTGATCAACGGCAGTCCGTTGTTCCTGCGGCCAATGGTCGGGCTGACTTTGCCCGGCGGCTATCAACTCCAGTTCGCCGCGTTCGATCTCGGACGCGGGCCCGATGGCGAATGGCGCGTGCTCGCCGATCATCTGCGCGCGCCGGCGGGCGCGGGCTATGCGCTCGAAAACCGCCTCGCAACGTCGCGGACGCTCGGCGGGTTGCAGGGGCGGCTCAACATCCTGCGCCATGCGCCGTTCTTCACCGCGTTCCGTGACGGACTAGCGGCATTGTGCAAACGCGCCGAGCCGCGAATCGGCCTGCTCACCCCCGGCCGCTGGAACGCCAGCTATGCCGAACAGGCTCACCTCGCGCGCTATCTTGGCTTCCTGCTCGTCGAAGGCGCCGACCTCGCCGTCGCCGAGGACCGGCTCTATGTCCGCACCATCGCCGGGCTGAAGCGCGTCGATGCTCTGTGGCAGCGCGCCGACCCCCGCATGCTCGACCCGCTCGCGTTCGATTCGCATTCGACGATCGGCGTCGCGGGCCTGATCGATGCGTTCGCCGCACACAATGTGCTGATCTCCAATGCGCCGGGGGCGGGCGTCCTCGAAGCGCCCGCACTGCAGGCCTTCCTGCCCGCGCTAGCCGAGCGGATCATCGGCGAGAAACTCAAGCTCCCCAATATCGCCACTTGGTGGTGCGGCGACACCGCCGCGCGCGCCACGGTCGAGGCGCGGCTCGACACATTGATGATCGCACCGGCGTTCGGCGTGAACCCGCTCGGACTGCCCGACGGCGCGGTGCAGGGATCCGAATTGTCGGCTGAGGCGCGTCAGGCGCTGCTCACCGACATGGCGCGGCGGCCGCAGGATTATGTCGGACAGGAACTGGTCCGGCTGTCGACCATGCCGGTGGTGGCCGATCACGAGCTGGCGGCGCGCCCTTTCACCTTGCGCGTGTTCGCGGCGCGAGGCGTCGACGGCGACTGGACGGTAATGCCCGGCGGCTTCGCGCGGATCGGCGAGCATCCCGACATCCGCGCCGCGGTGATGGGCGAGGGGATATGGTCGGCCGACGTCGCGATCTACAGCCCCGATCCGGTGCCTCCCGCCTCGCTGCTGCCGGCCCCCGATAGTACCCAGATCCGGCGCAATCCGGGGACCTTGCCCAGCCGCGTGGCGGACAATTTCTACTGGCTCGGCCGCTATCTCGAACGCGGCGAAGCATTGCTGGCGATCGTCCGCGCTATGCTCGGCAATTCGATCGACGCCGATGCCGGCGCCGCACTCGACCACGATACGGTCGGGCGGATGGCCGGACTGGTGGTCGCCGCGGGCGCCGCGGCGCATCCCGCGCACCTCAAGCGCCCCGATCTCGTCCAGCTCGCACGGACCGCGCTCGACGCGCTCGACGGCTGGAACAACATCCCGGCGATCAACCGCATGGCGCGGACCATCGCCCAGGTGTCGCGCGATCGGTTGTCGGCCGACGTCGTGCGCCTGCTCGACGCGCCGCACCCGACCAAGGGATCGATGCTCGATCGCTGCGGCTCGCTGCAGCGGCGCTATGCCGCTTTGTCGGGCCTGTCGGCCGAGCATATGGGCCGCACCGCGGCATGGCGCTTCCATGATCTCGGCCGTCGGGTCGAACGCGGGCTGGCGGTGGCGCGGCTGGTCCGCACCTTCGGCATGACCGGGGCATCTAGCGACGACCTCACCACCTTGCTCGACCTAGCGGACAGCCAGATCGGGTACCGCCAGCGCTATCTGACCGGGATCGCGCGCGTACCGGTGATCGATCTGGTCGCGCTCGACCCGGGCAATCCGCGCAGCCTTGCTTACCAGGCCGACCGCATCGCCGAACATCTCGCCGAGCTCCCGGTACTCAACGACGACGGCGTGCCCGAAGAGCAGCAGGCCGAGGCGCGCGCATTGTGTGCCTTGCTGTCGACGGCGAGCGCCACGCGGCTCGACAAGGGCCAGCTCGACGATGCCGAACGCCAGCTCGCGCAATTGTCCGACGCCATTGCACGCCGGTATTTCCTGCAAGGCGCGGAACCGTTGCGCGCAGGCGGACTTACATTGGCGTGAGATTTGGCGCGTGATCTACGATATCCGGCACGTCACGCGGTTCGATTATGGTCGGCCGGTCGCTTTCGCGCGCTGCAACCTGCGGCTCAAGCCGATCCTGTGGTCGGGGCAACAGGTCGAGCGTTACGAACTGGCGGTGACACCGGCTGGTGAGACGCGACCGGCGCTGGCCGAAGCCGGCTTGGCAAACGTGACCCGGTTGGTCGTCACCGAGCGCGTCCGCAATTTGACGATCGAAAGCGTCTCGCGTGTCATGGTCGACCGCATGGTGCCGATGCCGCAATCCGAGGACCCGACGCTGGCCGAGGTCGCGGCGCTGGCGCGGGCGAACCGCGATCTCTCCGCCGCCGGCCCCTCGGCGTATCTCTACCCGTCACCGCTGATCCCGCTCGATGCTGATATCGCGGCGTGGTGCGCGCAGGATCTCGATCCCGACCGCAACGCGCTAGAAGCGGGGATCGCCTTGGCGCAACGCATTCAGCGCGATTTCGCGTTCGATCCGACTGCGACCCTGGTCGATACCCCGCCGCGCGAAGCCTTCCTCAAACGCCGGGGTGTGTGCCAGGACTTGACCCAGATCATGATCACCGGCCTGCGCGCCGCCGGCCTGCCCGCAGCCTATGTCAGCGGCTATATCCGCACCATCCCGCCGCCCGGACAGGAGAGGCTGATCGGCGCCGATGCGACGCACGCTTGGGTGATGTTGTGGTGTGGCCCGGCACGCGGTTGGGTTGGGGTCGATCCGACCAATGGCATCTGGATGGCGAGCGATCATGTCATCATGGCGATCGGCCGCGACTATGCCGAGATCGCGCCGATCGACGGCATCGTGCTGGGATCGGGCGCGCAGAAGATGGACGTGTCGGTCGATGTCGCGCCGATCGGCTGATGCGGTGATGGCATCTACGGCAAAGCCCGCGTTGCGCTCCGCTGCGCAATCCCCCAAATAGCGCCGCAAGATGGCAGCCGATCCTTACACTTTGCTGGGTGTGTCCCGCACCGCGACCGAAGCGGATATCAAGAAAGCCTATCGCAAGCTTGCGAAGGAACTGCACCCCGACCGCAATACGGACAATCCCAAGGCGGCGGAGAAGTTCAGTCAGGTAACATCGGCCTACGACCTGCTGAGCGACAAGGACAAGCGCGCGCGTTTCGACCGCGGTGAGATCGACGGCGACGGTAACCCGGCCGCGCCGTTCGGTTTCGGCAGCGGAGGAGGCGGACCGCAGGGCGGTTTCCGCGCTGATTTCGGCGGTGAGCAAGCCGGCGACTTCAGCGACCTGTTCGAGGGGTTGTTCGGCGGCCGTGGCCGAGCCGGTGGCACTGGTGGTGGCTTCGCCGGCGGATTCGGGCGCCGTCCGCAGCCGAAGGGCGCCAATGTCGCCTATCGCCTGACCGTTCCATTCACCGATGCGGCGACCCTGGCGCCGCAGCGGATCACCTTGGCCGACGGCAAGACGATCGATCTCAAGCTGCCGGCTGGAGTCGAATCCGGGACCCAGATGCGACTGAGCGGCAAGGGACAGCCTGGCCCTGGCGGCAATGGCGATGCGATCGTCACGATCGAGATCCAGCCGCACCGGTTCTTCAACCGCGACGGCGACGACATCCGGATCGACCTGCCGATCAGCCTGTCCGAGGCGGTACTCGGTGCGAGCGTCCGTGTGCCGACCGCGGACGGCGCGGTCATGTTGACCGTCCCCAAGGGGTCGAGCTCAGGCAAGACGCTGCGCCTGAAGGGCAAGGGTTTCCATCGGAAAAGTGGCGGTCGCGGCGACCAGCTCGTCACCTTGATGGTCGACTTGCCGGTCGATGACGACGCGCTGGTCGAGTTCGTCCAGGGCTGGAAGGACAATGACAGGAACCCGCGCGGCAACCTCGGCGTCTGACGTCGGTTACGGTCCTGTATGTCGCATCTTTCCCCTCTTTCGCCCGAAGCTCGCGCTGAGCGTGGCTTTCGCGAGCGGGACGGGAAGCCACTGCCGGCCCGTGCCTGGATCGTCACCAAGCGCGTCTTTGTCGGCATCTTCGCCAATGGCTTCATGTATGCCGGCAACATCGCCTATCTGGCGCTGCTGACGCTTTTTCCCTTCTTCATCCTCGCGGCGGCGATCGGATCGCTGTTCGGACAGAGCGCTGAAGCGCTCCGCGCTGTGGACTCTTTCCTGTCGACGCTTCCCGCCAGCGTCGCCGATCTGTTGCGCAAGCCGATCGCCGACGTACTCGCAGCGCGGACCGGCTCGCTCCTCATCCTGGGCGGGCTAGTCGCCCTGTGGTCGGTAGGCAGTTTCGTCGAGACGATCCGCGACATCTTCCGCCGTGCTTACGGCGTGACCTTCGAAAAGCCGTTCTGGCACTATCGGTTGGGATCGATGGCCGTGATCGTCGGATCGGTGATCCTCGCGCTGCTCGCCTTCCTGATCCAGGGCGTGCTGGCCGTGACGGAGCAGTTCATCTATCGGTTGGTCCCCTGGGCCGCCGAGGTCGCCCAATGGGTCGGCTGGTCGCGGATCATCCCCGGCCTGATCATGTACTTCGCGCTCTACATGCTGTTCTTCTCGGTGACGCCGGGCAAATATCGCAAAAAGAGCTGTCCGCGCTGGCCGGGCGCCGCGTTCACGACGTTGTGGTGGATCAGCGCGACCGCGTTGCTGCCGGTATTCCTGGCGAAGCTCAGCAATTACGACCTCACTTATGGCAGCTTGGCCGGGGTGATCGTCACCCTGTTGTTCTTCTGGATCGTCGGGCTCGGCATCTCGATCGGCGCGCACTTAAATGCAGCACTAGCGGAAACGCCGTTGAACGACGTAAGGGAGGGCCCGACGACAGAAACGGAGTTTGAAGCGGCATGACCGGACTGATGCAGGGCAAGCGCGGGCTTATCATGGGCCTTGCCAACGACCGCTCGCTGGCCTGGGGTATCGCCAAGAAACTGGCCGAGGCAGGGGCCGAAATGGCGTTCAGCTATCAGGGCGAAGCGCTCGAGAAGCGCGTGCGTCCGCTCGCGGCGGAACTTGGCTCCGATTTCCTGATCGATTGCGACGTCAGCGACATGACGGCGCTCGACCAGACCTTCGCGACACTCACCGAGCGCTGGCCGACGATCGACTTCGTCGTCCATGCGATCGGCTTTTCCGACAAGAACGAGCTGCGGGGGCGCTATGCCGACACCAGTCTCGAAAACTTCCTGATGACGATGAACATCAGCGTCTATTCGTTCACCGCGGTGGCGCAGCGTGCGGCGGCGATGATGCCCAATGGCGGATCGCTGCTGACGCTTAGTTATTACGGCGCCGAGAAGGTCGTGCCGCATTACAATGTGATGGGCCTCGCCAAGTCGGCGCTGGAGACCAGCGTGCAATATCTCGCGGTCGACCTCGGCCGCGACAATATCCGCGTCAATGCGATCTCGGCCGGGCCGATCAAGACGCTGGCGGCGAGCGGGATCGGCGATTTCCGCCTGATCCTGAAGTGGAACGAGCTGAACTCGCCGCTCAAGCGCAACGTCACGATCGAGGATGTCGGTGGGTCGGCACTCTATTTCCTTAGCGACCTGTCGTCGGGCGTCACCGGCGAAGTGCACCATGTCGATGCCGGCTATCACGTCATCGGCATGAAGGCCGAAGACGCGCCGGATATCGCGTTGGTTTAACGCAAACACCCTCTCCCCTCCGGGGAGAGGGTTGGGGAGAGGGGCAGTCGGGGACGCTCCTATGCCGCACT
>NZ_BCYU01000070.1 GCF_001598355.1 Sphingomonas asaccharolytica NBRC 15499 | reverse complement strand
TTCGCGGGGATGACGGTTGGAGGCGGGGCGGGGGGTCAGGGATTCTTCGGCACCGCACACACGAAACTCGTCGCCAGCTTGGCGTCCCCTCCGCGATAGACCGGCGCTTTCGGCCAGGCGCAGATCGGGCGCTGGAATGCGATCGCGCGCTTGGCCGGCGGGGTGTCCTCGCCCCCCGAGGCATAGCGCGTCGCGATCAGGCTCTGCGGCGCGCGCGCTTTCTCGACCCAGGCATAGAGCGCGAGCGTCATATCGTGCTCGGCGTCGCGCACCGGCGGCGTCGAATCTCGCGTCGCCGTCGAGAAATTGGTCGCGCCGGGGCCGCCCGCGCAATGGTCCATGCCGGGGACCATGAACAATCGCGCGAACGCCTGGGCCGCGGCGAGCCCGCCGGCGCGCGCCTCGACCGCGCGGTAATAATTGATCGCCTCGAGCGGCGTGCCGACCGGATCCTGCCAGCCCATGAAGATGATCAGCTTGCCGCCGGCGCGAGCGAACGGAGACAGATTGGCATTGTTGGCATCGAAGATCGGCCCGAGCCGCGCGCGCATCGTGTCGACGTCGCTGCCCCAATTGAAGCTCCACCAATTCCAGTCGGGATTGTCGAACACCCAATATTTGAACATGTCGGCGCGCGACGGCTCGGCCGGATTGTCGGATTCGGACCAATAGCCGCTCCACCCGGGATGTTTGTCGCCGCGGCCTGACATCACGCCTTCGGTGCCGACCGGATAGCCGGGATAGATCGCCTTGCCGGTGCGGGCATCGCGAGGGCCGACATAGATTTTGTCGGCGGCCGCGACTTGTTCCTGGCTCAGGCAGGTGCCGGCTTGCGCGCCTGGCCGGCACAGCAAGCGCGACGGCTTGAACCCGCATTGCCGCGGATCGGCGATCACCCCGTCCTCGACGCCGTCGAGTTTGTCGCACGCCGCGACCGTGGCGCGGTTGATCAGCACCAGGTCGCTGACCGAGAGGATCGGGTGACGATCGTCGCCGGGTCGGTGATTGGCGAAATAGTTCCACAAGAAGGCCATGGTTAGGCTGGTGCGGTTGTTGCCCGGCGCGCCGGCGATGATGCCGTCGAAATCCTTCGGGTAGCGCTGCGCAGAGGCGAGCCCCTGATAGCCGCCGGTCGAACACCCGCTGAAATAGGACCAGCGCGCCGGGCGGCTGTAATAGGCCCGGGTGATCGCCTTGGCCGCGACGACCGATTCATGGACCGCGCGATAGCCGAAATCCTTGATCTTCTCCGGATTCTTCCAGCCGAATTTGAGGTCGGTGCCGACATGCCCGGTGTCGGTGCCCACCGCGACGTCGCCATCGTCGAGCCGCGGGATCATCTGCTTGTACTGCATGTTCGACACGTAGGCGCCGTTGCCGATCATATGCAGGCGGCCTGACCAATCGCGCTTCGCCGGCAGCCAGATTTCGAACCCGATCTCCGATCCGCGCACCGGGCTGCTGACTCCGCGCACGCGGCAAAAGGGCTTGAGGCCAGTATAAGTGCGCGGTCCGCGTTCGACGACCATATCTTCAGTGAACGTGCCGTCGACCGGCGTCGCGACCAGGATCCGGACATGGGGGATGGCCAGTTTCTTGAGCGCGGCACAGGCATCGGGCGCGGCCTGCGCGGCGGGCGCCAGCGCGACGGTCGCCGCCGATGCCGACAGGGCCGCCGCCATGCGTTGAAGCGTCCGACGTGCGACCATGATTATCTCCCTTGAGGCTGGCAATCGCCAGAATGTCTCCTTATGAACGAAAAAACAATATTGAACACGAGGTGGACGGCTTTATGCGGATTTTCACGCGCGAGGACATCGTGGCGGCACTCGACGAGACGGCGGCGCTGGCCGCGGTCGAGCGCGCGATCGTCGCCTTCGCGGCGGGCCATGCGCAGAGCGGTGATGCCGGCCATTTCAGCTTCCCGGCGCCGGGCGACGCGCATGTGAAGGTCGCACATCTCGCCGGCGAGGACGTGTTCGCGCTCAAGGTATCGGCGAGTTTCTACGGCAATCCCGCCAAGGGGTTGTCGTCGAGCCAGGGCTTTTCGGCGGTAATGAGCACGACGACCGGCGAAGCGCTGGCGCTGTTCGCCGATGGCGGCTGGCTGACCGATGTGCGTACCGCGATGGCCGGCGCGATCGCCGCACGGGCGATCGGCTATACCGGCGGGACGCTCGGGATCGTTGGCGCGGGAATCCAGGCGCGGATGCAGGCGGAGATGATCCGCCGGCATATCGGCGCCGATCGCGTGCTGATTTGGGGCCGCGACCCGGCCAAGGCGCAGGCGCTGGCGGGAGAGGTGGGCGGCGAGGCATGCGGCGACCTCGCCGATCTGGTGGGTGCGTCCGACCTGCTGGTGACGACGACGCCATCAACCGAATGGCTGGTCGATAACGATTGGGTGCGGCCGGGCACGCGGATTGTCGCGGTCGGATCGGACGGCGGCGGCAAGCGCGAACTCGACCCGCGCATCCTGGGCCGTGCGACGATCGTCGCGGACTCGATCGACAAATGCCTGGAGAATGGCGAGGCCGGCTGGGCGGTGCGCGTTGGCCTGCTCGCCGCGGACGGGATCATTCTGCTGGGCGCGTTACTCGCCGAACCTCGCACCTTCGCGACCGACGCGATCGTTGTCGCCGATCTGACCGGGCTGCCGGTTCAGGACGCGGCGATTGCCGGCGCAGCATGGCGCAAACTCGCTTCCACATAGATTCTGAACGCGGGCGCAACGGCCCTCCGCGACCGGTTGGCGCGAAATGCCGCCCTAGTTTTCCGGGTGGCTGGCGACGTAATCCATCACGGTCGAAAACGGTGCCACCCAAATGGTGTCGGCATGTGCCTTGAGATACGCGACGAGCTGCGCGTGCGCCTCGGCGGACACCTTCAAATAGTCGCTACCGACGCCATGAAAACCGAGAACCAGAAGGCCACCGGACCGCTTGGCACTTTCGACCGCAGCGATCATATCGGCTCCCGTTGCCTTTTCGTCGAACCAACGACAAGGCACATCCATCGGATCGAGCACCTTGCCGCCCGGCCAGCCGGCGCTGCGGGTATAGCGCACCAGCCCGCCGGCGCGCAGGGCAGGAAGATAATCCACGCCGCCGGCCAGATGCTGACCGCAGGGCGTGGCGAAGCTGTGCTGCGGCTTCCCGTCGATCGCCGTCAGCATCGTGTTCATCGTCCGGATTTCGGCAAGCATCATCGGGACGTCATAGGCTTCGCTGGTATCAAGCTTCCTCGCCGGCGGGTAATTGGCCTGGGGGCAGGCGTGGCGGATGGTGTGGTTGCCGAGTTCGTGGCCCTCGGCCGCCGCTTCCCGCCAACGCGTGATCTGGGCCGGAGTCACTGCATTGCCGATCAGGAAAAATGTCCCTTTCAGCCCGGCCGCATCGAGCGCGGGAATCGCAATGTCGAGATCCGAGGGCAAGGCATCGTCATAGGTCAGCACCACGGCCGCCTGTCTGCCGCCGGGCCATTGCCTCGCCTGAGCCTGGGACGCCATCAGCGCCATCCCGATCAGCGCCGATCCGACGCGTAATAAAGTTGCCGCCGTTCGCATCGCCCATCCTCGATTGTTCGATTATTGATAGCGCTACCTAAATGGCGCGCGAGGCCAAGGCAATCCGCGCTGCGAAAGGGCTGCATTGCCCCGGCCATTCAAATTCATGGGGAAGCGCCAGGAGGCAGCTCCGGCCTTCTGGGCAAGATGGTGAGCGCTACGCCCTCGAATAACGCCGGCTGTACAACGCCGCGGCCAGGCTGATCGCCGCGATCGCGGTCAGCCATACGCCGGGCATGGCGAGGTTGCCCGTCGCCGAGATCAGCGCGGTCACGACGAACGGGGTGAACCCGCCGATCGCGGTGGCCAGGCTGTAGGCGAGGCTGAACCCCGAGGCGCCGGCTTCTTCGGGGACGATCTCGGTCAGGTGGACGACCATCGCCGAATTGTAGCTGGCGTAGATCGCCGACAGCCACAGTTCGACGAGCAGCAATTTGGTCACGCTCGGACTGGCCGCGAGCCAGGCCATGGCGGGATAGGCGGTCAGGATCGCCAGGATGGTGCAGGCGAGCAGGATCGGCGTGCGTCCGATGCGATCGGACAAGGCGCCCATCAGCGGCAGCCAGATCAGGTTCGACAGGCCGACTCCGGCAGTGATCAGCAGGTTGGCGCGCTCGGGCAAATGGAGCAGCTTGCCGAAGGTCGGGGTGTAGGCAGTGATCATGTAGAAGCTGACCGTGGTCATCAGCACCATCGCCATGCCGGTCAGCACCCGCGCTCGGGCTACCCATAAATGGCGCATGATCTGGCGCATCGTCGGGCGCGTCGTGCGCGCGGCGAACAGATCGCTTTCGCGCAGATGGCGGCGCATCAGGAACAGCAGCGGGATGATCAGGCAGCCGAGGCCGAGCGGGATGCGCCAGCCCCAATCGGCGAGCTGATCGACGCTCATCGTCATGCCCAGCACCACACCAATCATCGCGGCGAAGACAACCGCGACTTGCTGCGACGCCGATTGCCACGACACGTAGAAACCCTTTTTGCCCGGCGGCGCGATCTCGGCGAGATAGACCGAGACGTTGCCGAGCTCGGCGCCCGCCGAGAAACCCTGGAGCAGACGGCCGAGCAGGACGAAGAGCGGGGCGGCGATGCCGATCGCGGCATAGCCGGGCGTGAAGGCGATCGTGGCGATGCCGACGCTCATCAAGGCGAGCGTGACGATCAACCCGGCGCGGCGGCCATGATGGTCGGTATAGGCGCCGAGCACGATCGCCCCCAATGGCCGCATCAGGAAGCCGACGCCGAACGTCGCAAGCGCCTTGAGCAATGTGCCCAGTTCCGAACTGCCGGGGAAATAGGCCGACCCAATGGCGGCGGCGAAATAGCCGAACACCATGAAATCGTACATCTCGATGAAATTGCCGCTGGCGACGCGCAACACGTCCATCGCGCGGCCGGGGCGCGGCGCCGAGTCGCTCATGGTCGCGGCTGAGCCGGGATTGTTCGGCATTTCATTCCCCTTCCGTCGCAGCGCAATCGGTCGCGCGCCCGATCTCCGCATATCGGGATTGTCGCAGAAATGCACGCCGAATGACTCATAATGCATTTTTGTCTTTTTAAACTCAGCAAGACAGTGCTACCGATCCGTCCAACGATAAATCGGGGGATGCCGATCGATGACGAACGCTTGCCGTCTTCTGGAGATCTGGGGAAGCCCCCGGGATCGCGGCATTCGCTATGGGGAAGGTGCGTCGGCCGAAATCCGGCGCGGAACCTCGCATTATATCAGCCAGATGGGAAGCCTTGGCCTGTCCGAGGCCGCGCTCGGCGACCTGGTCGAAGCCTATTTGCCGATCATCGCCGATTTCGACGCGGAGCATGTCGAGGAAATGCGCGGCATCGCCCAGGGCGCCGATCTGCCGCTGTCGCATATCGTGCTGATGAACGCGCGGACCGAGTTGCTGAAGCTGGCCAAGGAGCCGGTGCTGCGCGCGGGGTTGCTCGCCGAACGGTCTGCCGAAGGCTGCACGACGATCATCGTCCAGCCCGAACGGACGCCCGACAACGTGCTGATCCACGCGCATAATTGGGACTGGAAATCCTCCTGCGCCGACGCCTGTATCATCCTGCGGATCAGGAACGATGACGGCCCCGACATGCTGACTTTCACCGAGGCCGGCGGGTTGGCCCGGTTTGGGTTCAACAGCATCGGTATCGCGATCACCGGCAATTATTTGGAATGCGAGCGCGACTATCGCACTCTCGGCGTTCCGTTGGCGCTGATCCGGCGCAAGGTGCTGCAGCAGGACAACCCATCGCTGGCGTTCGGCGCGGCCTATGCCACGCCCAAATCGGCGTCGAACAATATCGCGATCAGCCATGCGCCGACCGGGATCGTCCACGACCTGGAATGCGCGCCCGACGAGACTTTCGTGGTAGAGCCGCGCGATGGCCTGCTTGTCCACAGCAACCATTGGCTCAGCCCGGCCGCACTCGCGAAATTGCGCGAGACCGGTATCCCGGATTCGCCATGCAGCTATTGGCGCCAGCAGCGCGCCGAGCGGCTGCTCGCGCCGCGCCGCCGGGTCGGGCTCCATGAGGTGAGGGAGGTATTGCTCGATACGGCGGGCGCGCCGCTGTCGATCTGCGTACCGCCGCGCGCCTCGACCGTCACCGGCCATACCGCGACCGTGGCGTCGTTCCTGATGCGGCCTTCGTTGGGCGAGATGCAGGTGGCGATGATGCCCCATGCCGGCGCGGACTATGTCCGCTACACACTGACCGCCGACGCGTCGGCCGATGCGGAGCGACCGACCGCCGATGCGTAAGGCGCTCGCCGGCCTGATCCTGATCGCGGCCGGCGTCGGACTTGGCCTGGCGTTCGTGCATCCCAAGCCGCCGCCACCGCCCGGATCGATGCTGCGCGCGCGGCTCAATGCCGACATCGCCTCGTCCGATCCCGGCATGAAGCGCGACGCCAATACCGACGCGGTGCTGCTCCACGTCGTCGAGGGGCTGGTCGCGGTGCGCGAGGACGGGTCGATCGGCCCGATGCTGGCGAGCGGCTGGACGGTGTCGCCCGACGGGCGGACTTATCGCTTCGCGTTGCGCCATGGCGTGCGCTTCCATAACGGCGCGGTACTGACCTCGGCCGACGTCAAATGGTCGCTCGACCGCTATCTCGCGCCGGGCAGCAGCTGGCGGTGCAAGCCCGATCTGAGCGCGAAGGGAATCGCCGCCGTCACCCAGGTCAGGACACCCGATCCCGACACGGTCGACATCGTGCTCGATCGCTCGGCACCGTTGTTCCTGCCGACGCTGGCGCGGCTCGATTGCGGCAGCACCGGGATCAGCCATCGCGCGTCGGTCGGACCCGACGGCAAATGGCGCTACCCGATCGGCACCGGGCCATTCCGCTGGGGCGAATGGCGGCACAACCAATATGTCGATCTGGTCAAGTTCGACCGCTATCAGCCGCTGCCCGGCGGGACCGATGGCAATGCCGGCGGCAAGCATGCCCTGGTCGATCGCATCCGCTTTTCGGTGATCCCCGACGGATCGGCGGCAAGCGCGGCGCTGCTGCGCGGCAGCCTCGACGTGCTCGATGCCCTGGCGCCCAACGAAATCGGCAATATCGAGGGTGCGCCCGGCATCAAGCTCGATTCGGCGAGGTCGTCCGATTTCTACGGCATCCTGCTGCAGACCGGGAAACCGCCGCTCGACGACGTCCGTCTCCGTCGGGCGCTGGCGCTCAGCATCGATGTCGCCGCGTTGACCAGGGTAGTGACGCACGGGACCGGCGTGCCGGACAGTTCGCCGATCCCGGCGGTCAATGCATTCTACGGCCCGGCCGAGCAGGTGCTGGTGAAGCGGGACCTCGCGACCGCGCGCGCGCTGGTCAAGGCATCGGGCTATCGGGGCGAGCCGATCCAGTTGCTGACCAGTCACAGCCCGCCCGAAATGTATGATGCGGCGATCCTGGTCCAGGCGATGGCGCGCGACGCGGGGATCAACGTCCAAGTCGTCAGCCTCGATTGGGCGACACAGCTGTCCCAATATTCCAGCGGCGATTACCAGGCGACGATGTTCGGCTTTTCGGCGCGGCTCGACCCGTCGCTGATGTACAATGTCCTGATCGGCGACCGCGCGGTCGATCCGCGCAAGGTGTGGAATTCACCCGAGGCGATCGACCTGCTCCACCAGTCGGTGGTGACCGGCGATCGCGCCCAGCGGCAGAAGATCCTCGACACGCTGGAGCAGAAGTTCCGCGCCGAGGTGCCGGCGATCATACTCTACAATACCCGGCGCGTGACGGCATTGCGCGCGCCCGTCACGGGCTATCATAGCTGGGCGGCGCAGACGCAGCGGCTGTGGAATGTCGGGCTGGGGCCTGTCGGTTCGGGGGCGGCGCGATGATCGCGTACATCCTGCGCCGCCTGCTGCTCGCCATCCCGACCTTGTTCATCGTCGCGTTGATGGTGTTCTTCCTGGTCCGCATGATCCCTGGCGATCCCGCACAGGTCATGCTCGGCGAGGGGGCCGACCCGGCGGCGATTGCCGCGCTCCATGCCGAACTCGGCCTCGACAAGCCGATCTATGTCCAGTTCGTCACCTGGCTGGGCCATGTGTTCAGCGGCGATCTCGGTAGCTCGATCACGACGGGCGAGCCGGTGTCGGGCCTACTGATTACGCGCGCGGAGACGACCGGTATCGTCGTGCTGATCTCGGTCGGGCTGGCGACCTTGATCGCGATTTTAGCGGGGACGGTTGCCGCGTGGCGCCGCGGCGGGAAGCTCGATCTCGCGGTGATGAGCGGAGCGAGCCTGATCCTGGCGGTGCCGAGCTTCTGGCTCGGATTGCTGCTGCTGCTCGTGTTCGGCGTCTGGCTGCACTGGTTGCCGGTGGTCGGCTATATTCCCTTCTCGGAGGATCCCTGGCGCGCGATGCTGTTCCTGATCCTGCCGATCGCGACGCTGACGATATCCGAAAGCGGTGTGCTGATCCGCATGATGCGGTCGAGCGCGATCGACGTGCTGCGGCTCGATTACGTCACGCATGCGCGCGCCAAGGGGCTGAGCGAACGCACCGTATTGTCGCGCCACGTCTTTCCCAACGCCTTCGCGCCGACGCTGACCTTGGTGGGACTGACGCTTGGCCGGTTGTTCGGCGGGATCGCGGTGATCGAAACGGTGTTCACCTTGCCTGGCCTCGGCCGGCTGATGGTGACCGGCGTGCTCAGCCGCGACTATCCCGTGGTGCAGGGCTGTCTGTTGTTCACCGCGGTGATTTATGTCGTCGTCAATTTGGTCGTCGACCTGCTCTATCCGTTGTTCGATCCGCGGGTGACGGTGGAATGAAGCGCTCGGTTCACTCGCTGCTCGGGGTCGGGCTGGTCGGCGCTTTGCTCGTCGTGGTGCTGCTCGGCCTGGTCTGGCTGCCCTATGATCCGCTGGCGATCGATCTCGACCATACGCTGGCGGCGCCGTCGCTGGCGCATTGGCTCGGTACGGACGAATTCGGCCGCGACGTCGCCTCTCGCGCCATGCTCGGGGCCAGGATCAGCCTGCTGATCGCGATCCAGACCGTGGCCATCTCGATCGTGATCGGCACTGCGCTCGGCCTCGTCGTCGGGTTCCTGCGCGGCTGGACCGAGCGGGTGATCATGACCTTCAGCGACGCCTTGCTCGCCTTTCCAGGAATCCTGCTCGCGCTCGCTTTGATCGCGGTGATCGGGTCGAGCCGGCACAGCATCGTCATCGCGCTGGCTGTCGCCTATCTGCCGGCGACGATCCGGGTGGTGCGCGGCTCGGTCATCTCGATCCGCGAGCGCGAATATGTCGAGGCGTCGCGCGTTGCCGGGGACAGCGCGCTCTACACGATGTGGCGGATCGTCCTGCCAAATGCGCTGCCGCCGATCCTGGTGCTGGCGACCAGCCTGTTCGGCTGGGTGATATTGTCCGAAAGCGCGCTGAGCTTCCTCGGCGTCGGGGTGCCGCCGCCGCTGCCGACCTGGGGCAACATGCTGTCGTCGGCGCGGCCCTATATGTACGCGGCGAGCTGGCTGAGCATCGCGCCTGGCCTTTGCATCGTCGCGACCCTGCTCGGCATCAACATGCTCGGCGACGCGCTGCGCGACCGCCTCGATCCGCGAGACGAATGATGTCGGCGCCGCTTCTCACCATCGACAATCTCAGGATCGAGGCGGGCGACCGGGTCCTGCTTGAGGGACTGAGCTTTGCCGTCGCCGCCGGCGAGCGGCTGGCGATCGTCGGCGAATCCGGTAGCGGCAAGACGCTGGCGACGCGCGCGATTCCCGGACTGCTCGCGCCGGCTCTGGATCGCGTGTCGGGGACGATCCGCTTCGAGGGCCGCGAGCTTACGGCGCTCGGCGACCGCGGCTTGCGGTCGGTGCGCGGGGCAGGGATCGGGCTGGTGTTCCAGGAACCGATGACGTCGCTCAATCCAGCGCTGCCGATCGGGGTTCAACTCGCCGAGGGGCTCAAGCTTCATCGCAGGCTCGACGATGCCGAGGTCCGGCGGCGCAGCATCGACATGCTGGCGCGCGTCCAGATCGCCGATCCCGAAAGCTGCCTGGCGCGCTATCCGCACGAATTCTCCGGCGGCATGCGGCAGCGGATCATGCTCGCTTCGGTCCTGTTGCTCGAGCCGCGGTTGCTGATCGCCGACGAGCCGACCACCGCGCTCGATACCTTGAGCCAGCGCGAAGTGCTGCAATTGATGGTCGCGCTGACCCGCGAGATGGGCACCGCGCTGCTGCTCATCACCCACGATCTCGGACTGGTCGCCGAATATACCGATCGCGTCATCGTCCTCGAAAAGGGCGTGATGGTGGAGGAGGGCGAGACCGCGCAGGTCCTGGCTCGGCCCAACCATCCCTATACTGCCAAGCTGGTCGGCTCGCTGCCGCGCAAGGATGGTGACCGCGCGGCGATCGCGCCCGACGCGCCGGCGATCCTGCGCATCGAGCATGCCCGTGTCGATTATCCGGGCAAGCCCGGCCTGTTCCGCGCGGGTACGCCGATCCGGGTGATCGACGATGTCACGCTCGACGTTCGAGCCGGGGAAATCGTTGCGCTGGTCGGCGCCAGTGGGTCGGGCAAGACCACGCTCGGGCGAACTGCCTTGGGGCTGAAGCCGCTCGCCGGCGGGCGCATCCTGTTCGACGGAAAAGACATCACAAGGCTCGACCGTGTGGGCGAACGCGCGTTCCGCCGCGACGCGCAACTCGTTTTCCAGGATCCGTTCTCGTCGCTGCCGCCGCATTTCCGCATCGGAGAGATCGTTGGCGCGGCCTTGCGCCATGTGCCGGGATTGAGCGCTGCCGACCGCCGCGAGCGGGTGCGCGCCACGCTCGACGATGTCGGTCTCGCCGGGTTCGAGGATCGCCGCCCGCACCAGATGTCGGGCGGTCAGCGCCAGCGCGTGGCGATCGCCCGCGCCATCGCGTCCGAGCCGCGGCTGGTCGTCGCCGACGAACCGGTCTCCGCGCTCGACGTCACGATCCAGCTCCAGGTGCTGACCTTGCTCCAGCGACTCCAGCGCGACCGCGGCTTCGCCTGCCTGTTCATCACCCACGATCTCGCCGTGGTCGAGCAGATCGCCGACCGCGTGATCGTGCTGGAGAAGGGCCGGATCGTCGAACAGGGACCGACCGACGCGGTGTTCGCCGCACCGACCCACGATTACACGCGCCGCCTGCTGGCCGCCTCGCCGGCGCTCGCGCTGACGGAAACGCTCGCCGCGCAGCAATAATGTGTATTTTCCAGTTTACAAAATACAATTAAACATTATTGATACTAAAAATACACGAATCTGACACGGAGAGGTCGGGTGGCGGTGGGTGCTTCGGTGCCCGACTAGGGGAGTGAGACGAACATGAAGCTTTCGCGTGTTTTGATGGTGGGGACGTCGGTTCTGGTGGCGTGTGTCGCGCCGACCGTCGCTTTTGCCCAATCGACCGCCGCCCCACCCGCAAGCGGCCAGAGCGCCGGGGACAAGCAGGATCAGGATTCCGACGACATCGTCGTCACCGGCGAGCGGAACAACCAGATCGGTACGGATACCGTCCAGTCCGGCAGTTTCCGCAACGCCAAGGTGTTGGACGTCCCGCTGACCATATCGGTGATCCCCTCGGCCCTGCTGCAATCGCAGCAGGCGGTCGAACTGATCGATGCGATCCGCAACACGCCGGGCGTCTCGACCACGAGCACGGGCACGGTTGCCTATCAGAACGTCACCATTCGCGGCATCACTGCCGACACGCGCGCCAACTTTCGTCTCGACGGCGCGCTGAACGTCATTTCGGCGACGGCATTTCCGCTCGAGAACAAGGATCGCGTCGAGGTCCTGAAGGGCGCCTCGGCGCTCTATTACGGCTTCTCGTCGCCGGCCGGCATCGTCAACCTGGTGATGAAGCGCCCGACGCAGGAGCTGTCGTTCGGGGTGACGATGTTCGGCGACAGCAACCAGGGTATCGGCGCGAATGTCGACGTCGGCGATACGATGGGCATCTTCGGTTATCGCATCAATGCGCTATCCGCTCATCTCGATACCGGCATCGCTTATGCGTCCGGCACGCGTTACATGGCGTCGGGTGCGTTCGATCTGAAGCCGACCGACAAGCTGACGATCACCGCCGACGTGGAGTATTTCCAAAAGGATATCGCCGAGCCGGCGTTCTTTCTGCTGACGGTTCCGACCAACGCCACGCACATCAAGATTCCGGATGTTTCGATACTCGATCCGAAGAAGAACATTTCCGGTGCCGACTGGGATTTCAACCGGACCCATGAGTTCAACTATCTCGGCAAAGCGGTGTACAAGTTCAGCAAGGACTGGAATTTGTCGGGTTATTTCGGGCAGTCGCGGATGGTCCGTTTCCGCAACAATCCGCAATTCACCCCGACCAACCTGACCACTGCGCTCGATCCCGCCAGCGCGACCTACGGCGCGGGCATTGTGCGCTTCTCCGGCCAGCAGGCCGTCTTCCTGAATACGAACTACGCGCTGGAGCTTTCGGGCATCACCCACCTGGGCAAATTCCGGAACGAGATTCTGGTCGGCGCGTCGCGCACGATCCGTGCCAACGCCTCATCGGCAAACGTCCGAGTGCCGTTCGCCCAAAACTTTGCCAATCCGGTCTATATTCCCAATCCGAACATCCCTTATTCGGCGCTGCCCCCGGTTTCGCGGATCGATGACAAAGGGGTCTATGTGTTCGATCGGCTGAGCTTCAACGATGTCATCGAGTTGCTCGGCGGCATCCGCAAGAGCAGCTACAAGAACGACGGCTCGATCAACAATGTCACCAAGACGCCATACAGCGCCAAGCCGACATCCTATTCGGCCGCGATCATGGTCAAGCCGGTCAAGTGGGTGAGTGTCTACGCGACCTATATTGAGGGCCTCGAGGAAACTCCGGCGGCGCCATCGACCACCGACAATGCCACCCAGATTTTCGCGCCGACGGTGAGCACCGAATACGAAGCCGGGCTGAAGGTCCAGCCGGTGTCGAACCTGTTGTTCCAGGCGGCCTATTTCAAGATCGACCGCGGTGCGGCCTATGCCGCCAACCTGCCAGGCACGACGACGCTGCACTATTTCGTCGATGGCAGGCAGGTCTATGAGGGCGCCGAATTCAGCCTCACTGGCTATGTGGTGCCCGATCTCGCGGTGAACGTTGCCGGGATGGTGCTGTCGGCCCATTATCGTGATCAGCCGGTCATCGCGGGCTTGCGCGTCGATGGCACGCCAAAGAACAGCTGGTCGGTTTCGGGCGAGTACCGCTTGTCGTGGCTCGACCCGGCACTGAAGCTGACTGGCGGCGTCTATCACACCGGATCGCAGGCGGTTAACGCCAACAACCAGGCGTTCACCGATCCCTATACGACGTTCGACGTGGGCGGCTCATATACGTTCAAGCTCTCGGGGCATGAGCTGATCGCGCGGGTCAATGGTCAGAACATCACCGGCAAGCGCTATTGGGCATCGGTCGGCGCGAGTTCGCTGGCCGAAACGGTCCCGAGCACGGTCAAGTTCTCGCTTGCCTTCAAATATTGACCATCAAGGCGAGCGGGCGGAGCACCTCGCCTGCTCGCATTTCAGGGCCGGGGCGGATTTCCGCACCCGGCCTTTTTTTGCTTTCCGCCCGCCGCCGCGAGGCGAGGCCTATATGCCTTCCAGCGCTCGCTTCAGGCTCCGGCGCGTCGCGGTCGGGGCATCCGCCCAAGGGAAATGCCCCGCGTGCGGGATGACCATGAAATGTGCCTTGGGATAGGCCGTACGAAGCGCAGGCTCGCTGCCCCTGATCCAATCGATTTCCCCCGCCAGGATCGTCACTCGGAACGGCGCGGCGGTGGGCAGTGCAATGCGATAGTCGCGCTCATAGGAAGCCGACAGCCGCGCAACGTCGAGGTGGATCTGGTCGTCGGACAAGCGATCGACAAAGGCCTTAGCGCGCGCTTCATGGTAGAAACTCGCCCGGAACTTGATCTTCATCGCACCGACCCGGTCGCCACGGGCGCGGTCGCTATCGTAACGCGCCAGGTCGTCCGCCGTCAGGCGGCGGCGCCAGCCGTCGAGCGACGCGCCACCGGGTTTCATGTCGGGCCCGACCGAATCCATCAGGATCAACGCGGCGACATGATCCGGATGGCCGGCGGCATAGGCCTGGGCTACCGCGCCGCCGAACGAATGGCCGAGGATCACCAGCCGATCGGCCCCGGCGGCGGCGCGTACCGCATCGATATCGGCGACGCTGCCCGTGACGGTAAGGCCGCTGCCGTCGCCCAGCGCGGCGCGCGATGCTCCGGTGCCGCGCGGCTCGATCACGATCGCACGATGCCCGAGCCGTGTGATCGCCAATGCGAGGCCCGAGAGGTAATTAGCATCGAGACCCGGTCCGCCGGGAATGATCAGCACGGGACCGCCGCGTCCGCAATCGCGATAGCCGATCGCACCGGTCGACGTGGTGGCGTAGTGCAAGGGACACGGGATTGCCGGCTGTCCGGCGCCGAGCGAGAGTGCTGCGCCGATACAGGCGAGAAGGGTGCGCATCCCGGACGTCCTCTGCTTATTCGCGCAGTGTTTGCACTATCGAACAGCAAAAGACAAATGCGGACTGTGATCGCGGCTCGCGCTTCCTTTTGCATCCTTGCGCGCGAAAGTGTAATCCGCAAGACCTGACTGACCTGGTGAAAGATCGAGAGAAAATGGCGGGAGCGGCTGCGCGCAAGATGGACATGGACAAGGCGCCGCCGCGCGCCAGCCGGCTACAGGCCGACCTGGCCGCGAGGATCCTCAGAATGCTCAAGGACCAGGGCGCGGGCCCGGGCCATCACCTCGTCGAACTCGATCTCTGCCGCCACTTCGACGTATCGCGCACGCCGGTGCGCGGGGCGCTCAAGCTGCTCGCCGAACAGGGTGCGGTCGAGGCGCGCGCCAATCGCGGCTACGTGCTGCGCGGGCCGGTTACCGAGGCGCCCGATCTCGACGTCACCAACCCGGAGGATGAAGAGGACCAGCGCCTGTTCATCGCGATCGCCGAGGCGCGCAACCAGGGCCGCATGCCCGATCAGTGCAGCCAGTTGGAGGTCGCACGGCTGTTCGACGCGAAATTACCGACGGTGGTGCGCGTGCTGCGCCAGCTGGCCGAACTCGGGTTGGTCGAGCGGAAGCCCGGCAATGGCTGGTCGTTCACTCTGCCGATCAATTCGGGCCGGGCGCGGGCGGAGAGCTATGCCTATCGCGCGGTGATCGAGCCCGCGGGTCTGCTCGAGGAGACGTTCGAGCTCGACCGCGAATGGCTCGATCGCATTCGTGCCGAGCATCTCGCTTTCCGCAAGCGCAAATGGCGCGACACGCTGGCGGTCGAATTGTTCGCGATCAATGCGGACTTCCATGAGGGCATCGCGCGCTGCTCGGGCAATCGCTATTTCCTCGACGCGGTGCAACGGCAGAACAAGCTGCGCTCGTTCATGAACATCCAGTGGGTCAACGGCGCCGAGCGCGTGATCGATTCGATCGACGAGCATCTCGAGATCATGGACGCGATGGAAGCGGGCGATAACCAGAAGGCGCACGATCTGATGAAGGCGCATCTGGTGCTGGCGCGCGATGTCGAGGCGACGGTCTGAGTCTAATCCGACATTTAAACGGGCGGAACCTCGGGCAGCTATCGACCGAGCATTCGCCTAAAACCCCATCGTCACCCCGGCCTTGTGCCGTGTTCAAGCTTTGGCCTGCCCCCGGCAGGCCAAAATCGTGTCCGGGGGACACGATTTCGCTTTGAACACCACTCCTCCACAACCGAGCTTAGGTGTGGTTGCGCGGTGGATGCCGGGACGAGCCCGGCATGACGAAGACCGGCAACACGCCCGGCCGTCGCATAAAGCTGTTGTATTTTAGAATGCAATAGGACAAAGTCGCCGCTCGATCGGGAGCGAGGGCAACGGTGCGATTGGACGATCCGACAGCTGGGCCGGAGAAAGGCGCGGGAGACGCGACGGTACCGGTGATCGGTGCGGTGGAAACCCGTGACGCGCTGCCGTTCGACGCGTTGATCCCGGCACTGAAAGCCGCCTTCATTGCCGGCGCGACGGTGCCCGAGCGGCACCACCACCATATCCCTCATCCCGAAGGCGATGGCGTCCTGTTGCTGATGCCTGCCTGGAGCGGCAGCCTGCTCGGGACCAAGATTGCGACCATTCATCCCGGTAACAGCGCGCGCGGATTGCCGAGCGTCCACAGCACCTACCTGCTTGCCGATGCCGCGACGGGCGCGCCGCTGGCCTTGCTCGACGGCAATGAGATCACGACGCGTCGGACGATCGCGGTGTCGGCACTCGCGGCCTCCTTCCTCGCGCGCGAACACGCGTCCGACTTGCTGATCGTCGGGGCAGGGCGGATTGCGGCGCTCGCCGCCGAGGCCTTCGCGGCGGTTCGTCCGATCCGGACGGTGTCGGTGTGGAACCGCGATGCAGCCAAAGCCGAGCGGCTGGTGGCCGAATTGCGCGCAACGGGTTTCGCAGCGGAGGCAGCGACATCGCTCGAAGACGCAGCGCGCCGCGCCGGCATCGTCACGTGCGCCACGCCCTCGACCGCGCCGATCATCCATGGCGACTGGCTGCAACCGGGCACGCATCTCGACCTGATCGGAAGCTTCACGCCTGCCATGCGCGAGGCCGACGACGCCTGCTTCGCTCGCGGGCAAATCTATGTCGACACGCGCGACGCATTGGCCGAGGCGGGCGATCTGACCGGCCCGATCGCGGCGGGAGTCATCACGGTGGACGATATCCGGGGTTCGCTCGCCGATCTATGCACCGGGCGCGTCGCGGGCAGGGCCTCGGGCGACGACATCACCGTCTTCAAATCGGTCGGCACCGCGCTCGCCGATCTCGCCGCCGCGGCCATGGCTTATGCGCGGCGCGGAGTTTCCGATCTTGGCTGAAGCGCGAACCCTTCATGTCGTCGACCTGCACACCGCCGCCGAGCCGGTGCGGATCGTCGAGCGCGGCTATCCCGAGCTTCATGGCGCGACGATCCTGGAAAAGCGCCGCGACGCGCTCGAGCGGTTCGACGATTTGAGGCGGATGCTGATGCTCGAACCGCGTGGTCATGCCGGCATGTACGGCGTCATCCCGACCGCGCCGTGCCATCCCGATGCCGACCTAGCGGTGCTGTTCACACACCAGGAGGGCTACAGCACGATGTGCGGCCACGCGACGATCGCGATCGGCCGCTGGGCGGTCGATACCGGGCGCGTCGCGATGGTCGACGGGCACGCCAGTTTCGGCCTGGAGGCGCCGTGCGGCGTCGTTCGGGTCGAGGTCGAGGCGGCGGCCGATGGCGGCGCGCCTTTGGTCGCGTTCGAAAGCGTCGAATCCTTTGCCAGTCATCTCGACCAGAGGGTCGACGTGCCGGGATTCGGGCCGGTCGCCTTCGATATCGCGTTCGGCGGCGCCTATTACGCGGTCCTGCCTGCCGCGCGGATCGGCCTCTCGCTGATGAATACGCCACTCGCCGATTTAGTCGCGGCGGGAGTGGCGATCACCAATGCGGTGCGCGCGGCGATCGCGATCGAGCATCCGACCGAGCGCGACTTGTCTTTCCTTTACGGCACGATCCTGACCGACGACGTGGCACTCGGCGATCATGGCGGGCAGCCAAGCTACAATCTCTGCATCTTCGCCGAAGGGCAGATCGACCGCTCGCCGACCGGCAGCGGCGTGACCGCGCGGATCGCGCTGGCCGCAGCGCGCGGCGAGATGGCGGTCGGGCAGCAATGCGAGATCCGCGGGGTGTCGGGCGAAGGCTTTGTCGGCTCGCTCGCACGGCACGACCAGCGCGATGGCGGTGCCGTCTCGCGCGTCCGCGTCGCCGGGCGATCCTATTACGCTGCTCGCGTGGCGTTCATCGCCGAACCCGGCGACCGCTTCGCCGACGGTTTCGAACTGCCTGCGCGGTTTGCCGATCTTCCACGATAGAACAGCACGGACCTGGAGAGCGAAATGAAGAGATGGACCCTATTGCTCGCCACATTGGGGGCAGTGACATGCGCGACCGCCGCCGCGGCCAAGGACCATGTCAAGCACGCTAAGGCGCAGGTCCTCCCCGCGGCGATGTTCCCGCCCGCCGAGTGCGAGGCCTATGTCGCCTATGACCGCGACATGAAGCTGCCCGGCTATATCCTGCCGACCAAAGCGGGTCCGAGGACCTGCATTCCCTTCACCAGCGTCGCGGCACACAAACCCAAGGCGTATCGCGGCGATTTCTACGTCACCAACTTCACCGACGAGAAGCTCCGCGAGCGTTGGAAGAAGTGCAAGGACGACAAGGACTGCCACAAGCGCGTCTACGACCAAGTGCTCAAGCGCCATCCGCCGAACAAGGAATATGGCCTCAAGGACCCGAAGGGCCGCTTTTTGCTCGGCAAGATCGACGAAAAGGGTGGGGACACCGACCTGAGCCAGATCCGCCGCCCCGGCTTCTTCGCCCGCGCGCCCTATAACGAGCCGATCGCTGCGGCCGATGCCGATACCTACATCGTCGAGTTCAGCGCGCCGGTCGAGGCGTATGAACGCATCCACATGAAGATGACCGGCGATATCAAGATCCGCGGCTGGTATATCCGAGGCGCCGGGATCGATGACGGCAAGGGCGGCCGCAAGCGCGCGCTGATCATCATGAACGGCGGGGGCGGCGACCGCGTCACCGCGCTCGATGACCCCAGGGACGTGGCATATGTCGTCGATCCAAAGACCGGCGTGACCATTCCCGACGACGACTGGCCCAAGGGCGGCACCGGCGTGCAGGGCGAGCGCTTCTGGCGCCAGGCCTGGTATCGCCTGCACCAGGCCGGGTTCGACGTGCTGGCGATGGATCGTCGCGGCGTCGGCATCTCGGGCGGCTATAGCGACACCAACACGCTGCAGCAGGGGCATGATCTGCTCGACATCGTCGCCGCGCTGAGGAGCGGCAAGGGCATGCGCGCGCTCGGCCCCGATGGAAAGCTGACCAAGGGCGCCGACGCTGCTGCGGCGGCGTACGGTGGCCCATCGGGCGGTGGCCTGCCGGTGTTCTTCATGGGCAGCTCGCGCGGCACGATGGCCAGCGGATGGGCGATGACGATCAATTTCGACAAGGATTGCAGCTACGATTTGCCCAAGATCGCCTGCACCGCGCCGCGCCGCGATCCGCACATCAAGGGCGCGATCCTGGTCGCCGATTTCTCGAGCGGCGTCGGTTATCTCGAAGCCGAAACCAGCCCCAAGGATGACGGACGCGGGCCGGGACGCGATCGCGGACTGTTCATCGGTGGGATCGAGGAAGAGAATAACATCGTGTTCTTCCCCAGCTCGGCGATCCTCGCGGGCATGAGCAAATGGCCGAGCGCGTTCTTCGCGCGGGGCCTGTGGTGTTATGCCGACGGGCTGGAAGGCGAGATCGCCTCGTATGAGCGGGTCAAGGGGTTGAAGGACCTGGTTGTGGTACGCGGCCCGCATGCCTGGGAAACCTGGCCGGCAGAGGAGAAGCAGCGCGTTCAGGACCGGGTGATCGCCTATGCGCGCGCGGTCGTGCTGGGGGAGCCGTCGATCCCGGGGCGGCGGACGTGGCGCAACATGAAGGAGCTGGTCGCGACGAGCAGCGATGTGTGGGAGCCGTCGACCAAGCCGACGTTGGTGCCGTAGGGCGACGGCGGCTCGAACGATCCATGGATGAGCCTGGCTCGACCGGCCGGGCTTCGTTCGAATGGCTGGAATTGGGCCGATTGCTGACCGGCAAGTTCTGGTGAAGAATGGGTCGAAGCTGACTTTCAATCGAGCGCCGGGTTCGATCAGCCTCGATGGCAACTGGCTCCTTCGCATGCCGGACCGTCGGCTCGAAGACGTGGGAGGAAGCTGGCGCACCGACTGGTCGCGCCTGCCTTGAGCCGCTACATCATTGTCAAAAGGCGGAGGCGACGAGCAGCCATGAAGATCAGCGCGCGCAACCAGTTCGGCGGACGGATCACCGAGATCAGGCGAGGAGCGGTGAACGGCACCGTCAAGGTCGATATCGGCAACGGGATGATCGTCACCGCCGGCATCACCGAGGAAGCGATTGCCGATCTCGCACTGAGCCAGGGTGATGCGGTCACCGTCTTCATCAAGGCGAGCGATGTTCTGATCGGTAAGTAAGGTGCGCGTCGGCCGTCTGAAGCTGAAACTCCAACTGGTCTGTGGCGACGGTTTTGCGATCGGGCCGGGCAAGGCCGACATCCTCGAAGCGATCGACCGCGAAGGTTCGATCTCGGCGGCGGGACGAGCATTGGGGATGAGCTACCGGCGGGCCTGGCTTCTGGTCGACGAGATGAACCGGTGCTTTTGCGAGAAGGTGATTGAAACGCAGAAGGGCGGCAGCACGGAGCAGGGCGCGAGGCTCACCGATCTCGGCCGTCTCGTGCTGGAGGCCTATCGCTCGCTCGAGGAGCAATCGGCCGGGCTGACCGACGGTCCGGCCTATGCGCGCCTGGTATCGGCGCTCCGCGACGAACCGCTTCCGTCCAAATCACCGCGGTAATGATTTCTGGATGCCAAGGACTTTCGCTCGTTGCGCATCGATGTATATGGCCGGATATATCGGATGAGCCGAGATGGGGATCCAGGGCCGATGCGCGCATCCTTCATGTTGGTCGTAGTTGGTGTTCTCGCGCTTTCGAGCGGGGCGCCCGCTTGTGCCGCCACCGACCACTCCACCGACGCGAACCCAGCACTAGCCTCAACTCCGCCTGACGACACGGACATCATCGTTACGGCGCGCCGTCGCCCGGAAGACGCACAGAAGATTCCAGGATCGCTGAGCGTCGTCGCAGGTGAGTTGCTCGACCGCTCCTACGCGGTCAACACGTCGCAACTGTCGCAACTGGTGCCTGCGCTGAACTACAGCTCCGCCAATCCGCGTAACACCGCCTTCACGATCCGGGGGCTCGGCAGTAGCGTCGTGGCGGTCAGCCAGGCCAATGACGGGCTGGAAAGCGGCGTCGGCTTCTATGTCGATCAGGTCTATCACGCGCGTCCGGCGACCGCCGCGTTCGACTTCAGCGACATCCAGCAGATCGAAGTGCTGCACGGGCCGCAGGGTACCTTGTTCGGAAAGAACAGCACCGCAGGCGCGATCAACGTCACGACGCGAGCGCCAAGCTTCGAGCGGGGCGCGAGCGAGGAGTTCTCTTACGGCAATTACAATTTCGTCCAGGCAAAAGCGTCGGCGACCGGCCCGCTGATCGGCGACACGGTGGCGTTCCGTCTGTCTGGACTGGTCACGAGGCGTGACGGCGTGATCACCAATGTCCGCACGGGCGACAAGTTCAACGGTATCGGCAATCAGGCAGTGCGGGGGCAATTGCTGTTTACGCCCAACGCGGATCTGCAAGTCCGCCTGATCGCAGACTTCACCAATTTCGAGAGCGAGTGCTGCACGCAGGTGTATCTGCGTGCCGCGCCGACGCTCAAGTCCGCCGCGCGTCAATATGCCGCGCTCGCCGCCAATGTGCCCGGCGGTGCCTACACGCCCGCCAGTTTCAACCCCTATGACCGCAAAACCAATATCGACGCGGCGGTGGGAACCAACACCAACGAAGGCGGCGTCTCCGCGATCGCCGACTGGAAGCTGGGCGGCGCGACACTCACTTCGGTCAGCGCATGGCGGTTCTGGAACTGGGATGCCGCGAACGACCGTGACTATACCGGCCTGCCGATCCAGATCACCCAGCATATCCCGTCGCGGCAGGATCAGTTCAGCCAGGAACTGCGCCTCGCCTCGAACGGGGACGGGCCGTTCAGCTACGTTGGTGGCCTCTACTTCTTCCGCCAGCGAATCATTGGCCGGCCGATCTCCGTCTATGGTCCGCTCGCGGCTTATTGGCTGATCGGGCCGACCACGGGGACGCCCGCCGTGGCGGTGCCCTCAAACCTGCTCGATGGGTTCTCCTCGGACGGACGCACGGACTTCCAATCGAACAGCTATGCCGGGTTCGGTGAAGTCAACTGGCGTCTGCTGCCCGGCCTGACGCTGACAGGTGGATTGCGCTATACCTATGAGGACAAAAGCGGGACGTACACTCTCTTCACTTTCGGTGGCCTGGCGACCGCCAGCACCGCGCTCAACAACGCCAAGCAGGGCATCCTGCGCGATCAGAGCTATTCCGGCGCGGTCAAGGGCGGAGCACTGACCGGTCGGGCGAACGTCTCTTACGTGTTCACCGATAGTGTGCTCGGCTATGTCAGCTATGCGCGCGGGGCAAAGTCCGGCGGCATCAATATGTCGGGCCTGCCGCCGACCGCGCTCGACAAGGTGGTGGTCAAGCCCGAGGAGAACACTGCCTATGAGGTCGGAATCAAGACGCGGCTGTTCGGCCGCCGGCTGACGTTCAACGTGGATGGCTTCTACACCAGGATCACCGATTTCCAGGCGAACGTTACCGACACCGGTGCAGCGGCGGCGCTTCGGACGTACCTCGCCAATATTCCGGAAGTTCGCGTGCTGGGCTTCGAGGCCGATGCCATTGCGGCCGTCACTCGCAAGGTCTCGCTGCGCGGATCGGTCGCCTACGCCGATGGCAAATATGTGTCCTATCCGACCGGGTCGTGCCCGATCGAACGGATCGCCAGTGGCACGACGGTATGCGACCTGAGCGGCAAGGGTCTGTCGGGCTTGCCGAAATGGGCGGTGACGGTTGGTGCCGACATGGATCAACCGATCGGCAACGGCGTGAACCTGCTTGCGCATGGCGACATGGTGACCCGCACGAAGATGTTCGGCGACCCGACTGACTCGGCATACACCGTGATCCACGGCTATACGCTGGTGAACGCCAGCTTGGGGCTGCGGCTGTCATCTGGTCTTGAGGTGGCGGTGTTCGCGCGTAACCTGTTTGATCGCAACTATATTCAGAACGTGACCATCCAATCGGGCAATTCAGGCCTGATCCTCGCGACGCCGAGCGATCCACGAACCTTCGGGATAACGCTTCGCGCCCGACAGTGAGCAGGCCCTCAGCGCGATGCTGGCCCAGTCAGTGACGGGGTGGCAGCTGTCGGGCGATTCTGGTTTGCCACCCGATGTCTAGAATGGGGCGCATAGCCGCTGATCCCGCCCGCTCTCGCGCGAACGGCAGCTACCGAGCCACTAGCGGCCATGCGATTTTCACGGCTC
>NZ_BCYU01000069.1 GCF_001598355.1 Sphingomonas asaccharolytica NBRC 15499 | reverse complement strand
ATCGGCCGTGCCTTGGCCCGCGCCCTCGACAATCACGTCGGCGGCGTTGCGGACGTAATAGACATCGTTGCCCGCACCACCCTGCAGCGTATCGCCGCCACCGGCGCCATCGAGCACATTACTCCCCGCATTGCCGATCAGAACGTTGTGCTCGGCATTGCCGGTCGCGCTGACCGCCGTGCCGGTCAGCATCAGCGTCTCGATATTGCTCATGCCCGCCAGCGAATAATTGACCGAGGCCTGGACGGTGTCGTTGCCTTCGCCCGCCAGTTCGATCACCTTGGCGTGCGCATCGCCGATCACATAGGTGTCGTCACCAACACCGCCGTACAGTTTGTCATTGCCCGTGCCGCCGTCGAGCGTGTCGTTGCCTTGGCCGCCGTAGAGATTGTCGTTGCCGCCATAGCCGAACAGGCTGTCGTTGCCGGTACCGCCGGTCAGCGTGTTGACGCCGTTATTGCCCTGGATCAGGTGCGAGTAAGCGTTGCCGGTCAGATCGATCGCGGTCGTCACGTTGGAATCGGCCGCCGCCAGCCGTTCGACCTGGGTGTCCGCGCCGAGCGTGTAGCTCACCGATGCCAGCGCCGTGTCGATCGTACCTTCGCCTCCGCCCTCGACGATCACATCGGCAGCGTTGCGCACATAATAAACGTCGTTGCCTGCACCGCCCTGCAGCGTGTCGCCGCCACCGCCACCGTCGAGCACGTTGTTGCCCGAATTACCGGTGATCGTGTTGTGACCGCTATTGCCGGTGCCATTGATATTGAGATTGGCGCCGTAGGTCAGGATCAGATTCTCGACATTGGCACCGAGCGTGAAACTCACCGAGGAGTACACGGTATCAGTGCCCCCATTGGCATTCTCGAAGACCTTGTCGCCGGTATTGTCGACAATGTAGGTGTCGTCGCCCCCGCCGCCGCTCAGCAGGTCGGCGCCGCCACCGCCGTCCAGGAAATCGTTGCCCCCGGCGGTCTGTATCGTGTCGGCACCCTGTCCGCCGGTTATCGAGAATTGCTCGAAATTGGAGAACTGGCCGCGATTGCTGTCGACCGTGCCGTCGTCGTGCGCGATGAAGGTCGTGGCGCCGGAAAGATTGTCGAACTGCGCCGTGAGCTTGTCGTTGCCCGCGCCGCCGTTCAGCGTGAGCTGGTCCGGCGTGAAGACGCCCAGCACCCTGAAATCGTCATTCATCGCGCCGCCGCTGATGTTCACCTGCTCTACATCGGTGATCCCGTCCGCGTTGATCCCGGCGTTCCAGATGCCGTCGGCGCGGCCGTTCAGGAGGACCGTCTCGACCTGGTCGGTATCCGGCACGAACGTCAGCAGATCGATGCCGGCGCCGGCATAGATCTGCGTCGCATCGTTGGTCGTCAGATGGATGACGTCATTTCCCGATCCGGTGCCGACGGTGAGCTGCTCCACGTTCACCGCGACGACAGTGCCGCCCACCTTGACGGTGTCGCCGATGTCGACCGTCAGCCCGGTGGTGGCAGCCGAGTAATTGCCCGTCCAAAAATCGTACCCGGCACCGCCATCGGCCCAGTCGGTCGTCGAGACCGTATAGATCGTGTCGTTGCCGCCGCCGGCGCTCAGAATGTTGCTGCCGCCGCCGCCGCTCAGGCTGTCGCCGCCGTCGCCGGTCCGGATCTCGTCATTGCCCGCGCCGCCGCTGATGGTGAAGTTCTCGAAGCTGGTGAAGCTGCCATAACTGCTGGTGATCGTCGGGCCGTTCGCCAGGAAGGTCAGCGCACTGGTGAAGCCCGACACGTCGAGCGTCAGGCTGTCGGTGCCGCCGCCGCCGTCCAGCGCGAGTGTCACCGCAGTCCCCGCCTGGTCGAGCTTGATGGTGGCGCTGTCGTTGCCGGCAGTGCCGGTGAACTTCACATTCTCGAATTCCTGAAAGTAGAGGACGCCGAGGTCATACGGGCCGGCCGGGTTGACCGTGCCGAAGACATAAGGGTCTCCGCTAAACTGGTTGATGATGATCGAAGATGAGGTATCGAACGACCGGTCGACGATCAGGCGGTCATAACCGTCCCCGCCCCCCAACGCGCGCGTCAGGGTAGTGCCGCGATCGGTAACGGTGAAGGTATCATCCCCGCTCGTGCCGACCGTCACGATGCCGGGCGGGTTGTTGTAATCGGCCACGCTGTTCTCCGTTACCCTGGTCGCAGGCGCCCTTCATCGGCGCCAATGGCAGCACCTGTCCAACGGAAAACGATCCGGAATAGAGGTTTGCGCCATAATGGGGGTGATCGTGGGGAGCGCCAGATCGACGGAGACCCAAATCTGCGTCAACATCATCGCAACTTGCCCCCGCGCGCCGCACTCCCCATCTAAATCCCGTCGCGAGGCGCTTGCCCGACACGAACAAATCTGGAACAAATACCTACATGCTGACTCACATTCAGGTGCGCGGCGCGCGCGAGCACAATCTCAAGGGCGTCGATATCGACATCCCGCGCGACACGCTGACGGTGATCACCGGGCTGTCGGGATCGGGCAAGTCGAGCCTCGCCTTCGACACCATCTATGCCGAGGGGCAGCGGCGCTATGTCGAGAGCCTGTCGGCTTATGCGCGCCAGTTCCTCGAGCTGATGCAGAAGCCCGATGTCGATCATATCGAGGGCCTGTCGCCGGCAATCTCGATCGAGCAGAAAACCACCAGCCGCAATCCGCGCTCGACCGTCGCGACGGTGACCGAGATTTACGATTATATGCGCCTGCTCTGGGCGCGGGTCGGCGTGCCCTATTCGCCCGCCACCGGCCTGCCGATCGCCGCGCAGACGGTCAGCCAGATGGTCGATCGCGTGATGGCGCTGCCCGAGGGCACGCGGCTGTATTTGCTCGCGCCGGTCGTGCGCGGGCGCAAGGGCGAGTATCGCAAGGAACTCGCCGAGTGGCAGAAAGCCGGCTTCACCCGCGTTCGCATCGACGGTGAATTGTACGAGATCGACGAAGCGCCGGCGCTCGACAAGAAATACAAGCACGACATCGAGGTGGTGGTCGACCGGCTGGTGGTCGGGCCGGATATGGCGACGCGGCTGGCCGACAGTTTCGAGACCGCGCTGAAGTTGGCCGAGGGGCTGGCTTATGTCGATCTGGTGGATGCGACGGTGGCGGAGCTGGGTGCGGGCACGCCCAACCGCGTGAAGGAAGTGTCCGCCTCTTTCGTCGCCCCGGCGCAGGCCGGGGCCGCTGGCCTTGTCGCGCCTTCGCCTGAGCCCCCGGCCTTCGCCGGGGCGACGGATGGGGGGAACATGAAAGGCGCCGGGGTCCCCGCCAACCGTATCGTCTTTTCAGAGAAATTCGCCTGCCCGGTGTCCGGCTTCACCATCGCCGAGATCGAACCCCGCCTGTTTTCGTTCAACGCTCCGCAGGGCGCCTGCCCGGCGTGCGACGGGCTGGGCGAGAAGCTGATCTTCGACGAGGACCTCGTCGTCCCCAATCACGACCTCAGCCTGAAGAAGGGCGCGGTCGTGCCCTGGGCGAAGTCCAACCCGCCCAGCCCCTATTACATGCAGGTGCTCGGCAGCCTGGCGCGCGAATTCGGGTTCAGCCTGGAGACGCCGTGGAAGGACCTGCCCGGCGAGGTCCGGCTGATCATCCTCCACGGCACCGGCGGCAAGCCGGTCACCCTGACCTTCGTCGACGGCAAGAAATCGTACGATGTGCGCAAACCGTTCGAGGGCGTGATCGGCAACCTCAACCGCCGCATGCTCCAGACCGAGAGCGCGTGGATGCGCGAGGAGCTGAGCAAATACCAATCCTCGCAACCGTGCGAGACCTGCCACGGCGCCCGCCTCAAGCCCGAGGCGCTGGCGGTCAAGATCGCGATGCAGGACATCAGCCACGCGACGCATCTGTCGGTGGTCGACGCGCTCGCCTGGTTCCAGGACCTGCCCAACCATCTCAACGGGCAGCAGAAGGAAATCGCCGAGCGCATCCTCAAGGAAATCGTCGAGCGGCTCGGCTTCCTCAACAATGTCGGGCTCGATTACCTCAACCTCGACCGCACCAGCGGCACCCTGTCGGGCGGCGAGAGCCAGCGCATCCGCCTCGCCAGCCAGATCGGCAGCGGGCTGTCGGGCGTGCTCTACGTGCTCGACGAGCCGTCGATCGGGCTGCACCAGCGCGACAACGACATGCTGCTCGCGACACTGCGCCGCCTGCGCGACCTCGGCAACACCGTGCTGGTGGTCGAGCATGACGAGGATGCGATCCGCTCGGCCGATTATATCGTCGATATGGGCCCGGGCGCGGGCATGCATGGCGGCGAGATCGTCGCCAAGGGCACGCTGCCCGAAGTGCTCGCGCACAAGGACTCGATCACCGCCGATTACCTCAACGGCACGCGCGAAGTGCCGGTGCCGCTGATCCGCCGCTCGGGCACGGGCAAGCAGCTGACCGTGCACAATGCCACCGCCAACAATCTGCGCGGGGTGACCGCGTCGATCCCGATCGGCACCTTCACGTGCATCACCGGCGTGTCGGGATCGGGCAAGTCGAGCTTCACGATCGACACGCTCTATGCCGCCGCTGCGCGTCAGCTCAACGGCGCGCGCATCCTGTCGGGCAAGCACGACAAGATCAGCGGGCTGCAATATCTCGACAAGGTCATCGATATCGACCAGTCGCCGATCGGCCGCACGCCGCGCTCCAACCCGGCGACCTATACCGGCGCCTTCACCCAGATCCGCGACTGGTTCGCCGGCCTGCCCGAAAGTCAGGCGCGCGGCTACAAGCCCGGGCGGTTCAGCTTCAACGTCAAGGGCGGCCGGTGCGAGGCGTGCCAGGGCGACGGCGTGCTCAAGATCGAGATGCACTTCCTGCCCGACGTCTATGTGACGTGCGACGTGTGCCACGGCGCGCGCTACAATCGCGAGACCTTGGAAGTGAAGTTCAAGGGGCATTCGATCGCCGACGTGCTCGACATGACGGTCGAGGACGCCGCCGAATTCTTCAAGGCGGTGCCGCCGATCCGCGACAAGATGGAAATGCTGGTCGAGGTCGGCCTCGGCTATATCAAGGTCGGCCAGCAGGCGACGACCCTGTCGGGCGGCGAGGCGCAGCGCGTGAAGCTGTCGAAGGAACTGTCCCGCCGCGCGACCGGCAACACGCTCTACATCCTGGACGAGCCGACCACCGGCCTGCATTTCGAGGACGTGCGCAAGCTGCTCGAGGTGCTCCATGCCTTGGTCGAGCAGGGCAATACGGTGGTGGTGATCGAGCACAATCTCGACGTCATCAAGACCGCGGACTGGATCATCGACCTGGGGCCGGAAGGCGGCGTCAAGGGCGGGGAGATCGTGGCGGTCGGAACGCCGGAGGACGTGGTGAAGGTCGAGCGGAGCTTTACCGGCAAGTATCTCGCGCCGTTGCTGCGGGGAAGGGATGGGAAGGTTGCCGGGAAGCGGGAGGCTGTGGCGGCGGAGTGAGCCGCTCTCGACGCGAGTGCGAAGCTCCGCTCCGGCTGCTCGCGCGGGTCAGCGAGGCTGATGCATTTCCGTCGAAGACCTGATTGCTGACCCGCATGGGCATGCGCGTGCGTGATGGGTTTGCTATGCGGGGTGTGATTTCCATCCGCAGGCCGCTGTAAGCGGCTGATATTCCTGCGGGTTTTTCGTCGAAAGGCGGTATCCGCTCGTTTCGCGCGAAACCCATCAAGGCGATCTATTTTCGGTAAAAGCACCGACTTTTCAATGTGATAATCTTCATTTGGCAGCGTCGCGTGGTGCGCAAAAGATGCCACTTTTGCGCGCGACGCCCTGGTGCGATCGCTGGGGAACCTCAGCGCACCGCGGCCCCGGCGCCGTCGCCCACCGCGCGCGAGAACAGACACCGAACCGGGTCACTCGGCTACCGACGACTCGTTGCCGTCATTGCCCCCTACGCCATCCTCGTGACCCTCAAACCCGGCCTCGGTTACGATCGCGTCAGGCTCAGGCGCGGCCTCCATGACGAAACTGTCGGGGTCATCCAAAGTGGCACTGATAACCTCGCCTGCATCGAATTGCGGCGCCTCGCTCATATCCGTCCTGTTAAGAGCCTCGCTTGCTGCGGCCTTTTGTTCGGACCACTCCCTCTGAGTCAGGGTCGGCCTTTCCGAATGTACGGCTTTGCCCGCAGCAATGAGCTGCAACGGCATCAGGTTGGGGATGACTTTGATGTACTCCCTTCCGATGACGTTCTGGAGGAAGTCGAGGCTCGTCTGGTCGATGAGTGAGTGGATTAAGAATGTGTGGCACTGCGACAAAATGGTTTTGCTGACGAGGGCCGTGCGCTGACTCACCACCAGTAGCCCAACACCGTATTTGCGGCCTTGGAGCGCGATTTGGCCGATGCGCATGACGACGCGCTGGGAGTCCTTGTCCTGAGCACCACTCACTTCAGGAATGATTGTGTGTGCCTCCTCGAGGACGATCATAATGCGGCGTCGCTTCCGGTTGTTACGCGCCCATCTCATTATGCTCGATAGGAACATTTCGGTGATGCGGAGGGACGCCTTGGTGTTCACCACGTCGCTAAAGGTGAAGTGCGCAAGACTGACGTCCTTCCGCTCCAAAAAGGCGTCGACCCTGGCGTCGATTTTGGTCTGCAGCTTCCTAAACCGCTCCTCGAGATCAACCTTTTCCTTACTCTTGCTGAAGCCTCCAACGTCCGTCTCAAAGATCGCGAGATCGAACTCCTCGACCTTGTCAGCGGGCACTCCCATCGTCTCCGCTTCAATATCCGCCAACCGGTTCTCGTACTCGCCCGTAAGGTCCACGCAGACCACTTTCGCGCCGTCTGCGAGGGCCGCTCGCGCTAAGTCCAAGGAAACTTCGGTCTTGCCGGTGCCTGTGACGCCCAAAACCGCGCAATGGTATTCGATGAGGCTGCCCAAGCTCAGGCGAACCTCAAGCTCTGAGTCAGGCAACTTGCCAAGGGTGATCGTGCCTGGAGGTGCTACAGGCTGAGGATTGGCGAGCTTGGTTTTGCTGTAAACCGGTAGGTTCATGGCGGGCAGCCAAGGATACTTTTCGAAACCCCTCGCGGTGAGGGAACCCAACTGCACGGCCTCTGCAATCTGGAGGCCACGTGGGCTGCTCTCGAAGCTTTCCTCGGCTGTCCTTGCACCTAGCACTTGGTAGTATACGCAGGTCCCAGCGATTGTGCAGCAGACGAGCGATCCCTCACGCAGTCCTTCGTCAACCAGCACCTCGAACTGGATCGAAGCGATCTCCGAGCCCTGTACCGTGATGCCGACGATTTCGCTATCGTCGGTCGTTTGGCAGACACCGTTGACCAGGGCTTGCCGTTCGCCAGCATCTTCAACGGAGATTACGCCGCCGGGCTCGATGTCCACTATTGCGCTCGGTGACCCGCAACAGAGTGCCGTGGCGATCACCTCGTCGTTCTGAACCTGAAGGCCGATCGGGAGGAGGTAGTGGACGCGGCCGCCCGGCAGCGCGGCGATGTAGGCCCCCTTCCCATCCCACGACACGCCCGGCTCAAGTGCAAAACGCACAATGTCTGGATGATCAACACGCCGTACGCGACCGATTAAGGGCGGTGCGTCTAGCGTTGCTCGGGCCATCCCTAATCTCGTGAAAAGGAGCAGTAGCCACTCGAACGGCTTTGACAGCGCGAACCCGAACCACAGCGCCACTAGCCAAAGGCGGGTTCCCTCGTTCTCGTAAAAACCGAAGATGCTGATAAGCGCGACCATTCCGAATACGAATGGCCCTCCGGAAAACCGGTCAGCGAGACTGTGAACAATGCGTCTCGCCTGCTCCCATTTGCCGCCGTACTCGATGACCATTGCCGTCGACGCCGCCATTAGCAATGCCACGCAAAACCAGATCGAGACGCTTCTTAAGATGGTCACCTGCTGCGTCAGGTGCGGCGCCGTGGAAAGGTCCAGCGGGATAAGTGTCGCTAGAGTCGTGAGTGCGACGGCAAAGGCGTCCCGTGGGGGTCGATACCAAGGCGCGCCTAGCAAACTGAGAGCGCCCCATTCAGCGGCCGCCAGTATCCACAAGGCCTCTCCGCCGGAACTGATCGTCCAACCGCCTCTGACCCATACAAACACGCCGTAAAACGTCGCCAATTGCAGAAACAACGCAAGCAACCTAGCGCGCTGCCGGAGGTAGCTGGGTCTCGGGGATACTGCGATCATAGTGCCGTCATATTGCCAAAGCTGCGGCGAAGCCAACGCTGACTACATTTGGTGTCCGGCCGCCTTCAAATCCAAAGGCTCTAGAAAGCCGCCCGACGAGCTGATCGAAGAATCAGGGGCAAATTATTCGGAATTACGGTGCCACGTGCAATAACCCCCAGATGCACGCCCTGCCTGTCCGGAACGTCGCGTCAGGGATAGAAGGCTGGCGTCCTCAAGACTTATCAGCAGTGCCAACGGCCGGACGCGGCACCCATATGGTACACGATAATCCGTTGCCTCCGGCCGTGCCATCGGGCCGCCGAATCTGCTTGAAGCAGGCGCCAAGCGGGAAGTCGCGGCTGAGCCATCGGCCCTCGTCGGGTGGATCCTGCTCATAGGATTTTACTTTTGCGCGCTCCAGAAATGCCCAGAGTCGCGCGGCCGCGTCGCCACCGCAGATATATTTATGGCTGTCGTCCGTTTCGGTCACGGAGTTCGTTGCAACTGCGTCTGCCAGGCACGCTTCCATCAGACCGGGAACCTGCTCGGGAAAGTCGGGCGCGCGTGGATCGGCGATCAGCATAAAGATAACAGGGATCAGCATCATGCCACGATCTTATGTCGCGCCTGCATGCTCGGACAAGCGTCACGTCGCCAGAGTTCCGCCCGAATTATGGTGGCAAGTGCAATAACCCTAAAATGGTTGGCTTAGGCTACTCGAACTTGACGCTGCCGCACGCGCATTGGGCCGTGTATTTCTTCGCCATGGTTCCGGTCTCCTCCGTCGTTGATCTCTCCGATCGGCCCTCGGCGCCCTGACGCAGCGACGCACGCGAGAGCGTCAATGTGCCTGAGGCGGCGGAGGTCGCAACCGAGCGGCGTCGGCTCAGAGTGCGGGACCACGACGCTTGTTTGGCGGATAGACCAGTGCCGGCCTCACGAACCGGGTGAAGAAATAGCGTGACAGCGAATAGCTATCGAGCCGCCGCGAATCTTCCCGCAGGGCGCGCTCGGCATACTCCGCCCTCGTGGTGCACCAGATGCAAGGGCCGTCGTTGACCGGGATGGCGCCGGGGCGAACCTCCGCGTCCGGACGCAATCCGCTGGGGCGCTCGATCCTGCCGACCCACGCAGCATCGCCTTGCCAGACCGCGATCCAGAGCCGGTAGCCGGGGCCGTCGACGCGTTCTCCACCGCGAACGAAGATTCGATCGTCGTGGGGGATGCCGGGATCGCACCCGGACGTGGTCTGCGCAGCATTCTCCCCGACCGTGCCCTGGGCGCGGTTCAGCGCATCGTGAGGATCGACCGCGCGCACCGCCTCACTCACAACATCCGGATAGAGCCCCGGCCCCACGCGATCGGTGCAGATGATCGTCTTCGGGGTCAGCACGAACTGGCCGCGATGCTGAACGTATATCCTGCCATCGGCAGGCATGGGACGCGCCAGCCAGCCGCGGGCATAGCGGTCATAGGCATTCGCGTCCGGTCCCGGTCGGCACGCCGTGAGCGCCAGAACGACCAGCATTACTGCGTTTCGTTTGCCCAGATGCATCGAGACTCCTCGAGCGGTTGAGTAAGCGAACGGAAGTTAAGGAATTTGGCGGCGTCTGCGCTGGGGGCCGATAGAGTTAGGTGACGGGTTTGCCAGTTTAGCAAATACGCCAAACCACTCGCCGTATCGCGCTCAGCCAAGCTCCTGAGCGAGCCCGATCAGCAGCCCTCCGGGCCCGCGGATATAGCAGAGCCGGTACACGTCCTGATAGTCGACCACCTCACCGGCGAGCGTCGCGCCGCGAGCGCGGACCTTTTCGAGCGTCTCCTCCAGATCGTCGACCGCGAACATGACGCGTAGATAGCCCAGGGCGTTGACCGGCGCCTCGCGGTGATCCTCGACGACCGGCGGCGTCAGGAAGCGGGATAGTTCCAGCCGGCTGTGGCCGTCCGGCGTGCGCATCATGGCCATCTCGACCTGCTGATCGCCGAGGCCGGTGACGCGGCCGGCCCATTCTCCCTCGATTGTCGCCCGCCCTTCGAGCTCGAGGCCGAGCTCGCGAAAGAAATCGATCGTCGCGTCGAGGTCGTCGACGACGATCCCGACATTGTCCATCCGTTTGACTGCCATCCGTTCACTCCCGCAAGGCGCCGCCCAGGCCGTAAACCCACAGGGCTACGGCGGCGGTTCGCCAAACCCAACCCGCCGAGGCGGGGCAGCGTTCCGGCATCGTCGCTGGGCGAAATACTGCCCGTCCGCGGCCGCGACCGCGCCTCACCACGCAAGCAGTCGCCCGCCGCCGGACCGAGCTTGCGTTAAATCATCGCCGACGCCCAATGTTCTCTCTATGTTCCACTAATGCGACTCGCCCGTGACCGTCTGATCTTCCTCTGCCTCGCCGCGCTCGACGACATCATGCACGGGTGCGCGACCGCGCCGGCCGCGCCTTCCCCGCAATTCCGCGCGGTGCTGGCAACGCTGTTCGCGCTGGGCGAGCATGGCCAGCGCGAGGTGTTCGACGCTTTCTGGCAATCGAGCCAGCTCGCGCCCTCGCACACGATGACCGAGCATCAGGCCAATCATCGCCGGATGAGCGAGCTGGGCCGGATGTGGCCGCAAATCTGTCGCCATGTCGGGGTGGAACCGACAACCGACTTCACGCTGGCGCTCGCCGCCGCGCGCAACCGCCACGAAAGCGACCGCGCGCGGCTGGCGCGCCTGCTGGACGAAGTCGAGCAGCGGCGGCGCGTGTTGGACCGGCACAAAAGGCAGAAGCAGCAATGCACGATACGGGATTGATCGCGGGGGGCGGGCGATTCCCGGCGGCCACTCGCGACGGGGCGGCGTGGTCGCTCGGCACGGCGGGGCGGGGAACGGCTGGCGCCGCACACCGTTAATCCCTCATCAGTCGATACCGGGAGACGAACCATGCCGAACAGCAAGCAAGCCCGTGACAGCCACGGCCGCTTCAAGACCGATAACCGCACGCGCAATCGCTCGATCGCGGCGGGCGCGGTGCTGGCGGTCGGCGCGGGCCTGGCCGCCGCCTTGTGGCGCGGATGGGTGAAGATGCCGCGCGCGCCGTGGATGGACGATGCCGAGGGGCATGAAGCGCCCGACCTCGCGCTCGACGCCGCCCGGCCGGGCACCGACCGCGCCCCGGTGGATTTCCGGCCCGATCCGGAAGCGATCCCGAGCGATGCCGAGCGCGAGGCGTTGAAGCCGGCTTCGGTCCACTAAGCATCGCGATCTCCCCTCCCTGAACGGGAGGGGAGGTATATTGGACACACTCCCCAGTATTCTTACGCCTCCGCAACTATTCGCGCCGCGACGCATTGATACGCCAGTGCGGGGCAACAGGAGGAGAGTAGAATGCGTATCCTAACCCTTGCGTTGATTGCCGCCACCGCGGCGACGACGGCCGGTTGTGCCGAGACCTATGACCAGCCCGGCTATGCGAGCGACTATCGATCCTATCGCCAGTACGATTATAACCGGCCCGATCCGCGCTATAACGGCTATTATGCCGATCAATATTATGTCGACAATGCGCGCTATCGCGAGCGCCGGCTGAGCCGCAACGACCGCGTCTATGTCGGCCGCGACGGCCGTTATTATTGCCGCCGGTCGGATGGCACGACCGGGCTGATCGTCGGCGGGATCGCCGGTGGCGCTTTGGGCGCGGCGGTGACGTCGGGCCGGTCGGAGCCGTTGGGCATCCTGCTTGGCGCCGCGGCGGGTGCTGTTGCCGGCCAGGCGATCGACAAGGATAATGTGCGTTGTCGGTGAGATAGCGCGGATGGCAAAAAACCCATGTGCTCCTGCGAAAGCAGGAGCCCAGGGCACCAAGCGATAGACAGAATAACCCTGGGTTCCTGCTTTCGCAGGAACACGGGAATTAGGTCGACGCGGGCGGTTGTTTCTTCGGGAACAGCCGCCTGAAGGCGTGGCGGAGCAGGAGCAGCATCGCGACCGCCGCGACCAGAACCAGTATTGCGATGACCACCGCCGCCCACGGGCTGGCGATCGACGCGACCAAGAGGCCGGTCGTGGCGACATCCTCGCCGGTCGACACCGCGATATTGCTGAACGGTTCCGGACTGGCATTGACCGCGGCGCGCGTCCCCGCCTTGGCGCCATGCGTCAGCAAGGCCGCACCGCCGCCGAGCAGCAAGGCGATGACCTGCCATTTGGTATCGTGCGGATCGACGATGGCGAGCGCGAGCAACGCGCCGCCGATCGGGCGAACGAGCGTGTGAACCGCGTCCCAGGCGCTGTCGACCCACATCACCTTGTCGGCGAAGAATTCGGCCAGCGCGCCGACACCCGCGGCGCCGATCACCCACCAATTGGCGAGCACGTCGAGGCTGTGGAGCTGGTGCGGCAACGCGATCCAGCCGGTGTGCATCGCGAGCCCCGTGGCGAAAACGCAGAGATAGAGCCGCCAGCCGCTCAACAGGCTGATGCTGGCTGCCAGACCGATAATGCCCACCGCGTCCATGGGGGCGAGGCTATCAGCAAGCGGCGCTCACGTCACGCGAGAGCAGGAATCAGGCCTTCACCCCCATCTTGACCAACGCGGTACGTGCCTTGGTGAATCCGGGATCGGCCTTCAGCGCGCGGCGCAGCAGCGCGATGATCGCGTCGCGATCGGTGGTCAGCGTTGCCGCGTTGAAGCAAGCATCCGCCAGGCCGGCGGCGCAGGCTCGATCGTACAGTGCGTTCGCCTCCACCTCGCTTCGCGTGACCCCCTCGCCATTCTGATAGATGATGCCGAGATTATAGCAGCCGTGCATCTCGCCATTGTTGCAGGCCTTGACGAACAGGTCGGCCGCTTTTTTCCAGTCGATCGCGACACCCAGACCTTTCGCATAGGCCACGCCCAGATTGTAGCAGCCCAGGATCACGCCGCCGTCACAGGCGCGCGTATACAGCGTTGCGGCGCGGGCCGGATCGCGCGGGACCGTGGTGCCCGCGGCATAGAAGACGGCCTGGTTCACGCATCCCTGAAGCTCGCCTCCGTCGCATGCCTTGGCATAGAGAGCGAGGGCGCGCGACTTGTCCTGGGGGACGCCCTGACCCAGCGAGTATAGACGCCCGAGAAGGACACAGCCATAAGCGGCGCTGGTGTCGCAGGCCTTGGTGCCCAACTCCACCGCGCGAGCATAATCGCGGGGGAGTCCGCTACCGTCGGCATAGGCTTTGCCGAGATTGGCGCAGGCGGTCTGCTCGCCCAGATCGCAAGCCTTGCGGAACAGATCGACGGCGCGCGCCTGGTCGTAGGCCAGACCCTTACCCTCGGCTTTGAGTACGCCTAGATCGGAACAGGCCATGGCAAGGCCGCCGTCGCACGCCTTGGTGTAGAATTGGGCCGCCAAGGCATCATCGCGAATGACGCCGAGGCCCCGGCCATAAAGCTGGCCGATCGCGTAACAGCCCGCGAATTGACCACTGTCACAGGCCTGCACATATAGGGTCTTAGCCTTTACGATATCAGACGGCACGTCCTTACCGATGACGAGCAGGCCGGCGAGGGAGAGACACCCCATCTTGGGGTCGTGCGCGCAGGTCTTGTCATAGAGCTTGGCGGCGCGTTTCTGATCCTGCGCCACGCCACGCCCGTCCATATAGAGGCCGGCGAGATTGTAGCAGCCCCGCATTTCATTGGCATCGCACGCTTTGGTGTAGAGGTCCGATGCGCGGGTTTCGTCCTTCGCGGTTCCTATACCGCTCTCGTTCGCCCAGCCGGCATTGGTGCAGCCGAGCGCCAGGCCGAGATCGCATGCCTTGCTGAACAGCGTGGCGGAACGCGTGTCGTCCTTCTGGACGCCGCTGCCGTCATGATAGAGAGCTCCGAGCTCTCCACAGGCGGCGGCCGACCCCATGTCGCAGCCCTTCTCGAGTAGAGGCGCCGCCTTGGCATAATCCTTGGCCTGCAACGCGTCCGCCGCGCGCAGTAATACATTATCCCTGCCGCCATGTCCTTCCGCGACCGTCGGCATTGCCGTCAGCGCGGCCAGAGCGAAAAGCGCGAACAGTCCTCTGCGAATCAACCCCATACCATCCCCCCAATGGACCCGAGCAGCATAGCGGGTCGGGTGGCGCGGCCAATAGGTGGGAATTGCACCCGACTATATCGTGGGGAGGGGCAGGAAGATGATTTTCATCATAGCGCCGAGCCCGAAACGCGCCGGGTCGACTTCGCTCATGTGGCCCCGCCTACGATGGAAACGACTCAAAGCCATTATGCGAAAGGGACCCTGCAGGTGCGCCGGCAGGGCCCTTCACCATCGCCTCGCGATGCCCCCAGGCAAGCTGAGGGAGATTTAGCTAGGCCTACTCCGCCGCTTGCTGCTCCAGCACCGGATAGTCGATATATCCCTCCGGCCCCGGCGTGTACCAGGTCTTGAAATCGTCGGCGTTGAGCGCCGCGCCGCGGCGGAAGCGGTCGACCAGATCGGGGTTGGCGATGAACTTGCGCCCGAACGAGATGCCGTCGGCCAGACCCGAGGCGACATCGGCGGTCGCCGCCTCGAACGTATAATCCTGATTGAGGATCAGCGGACGCTCGAACACCTGGCGGATCTTCGGGCTCAGCTTGGGCACTTCCGACGAGCCGAACGTGCTGGTCGGCGACAGCTCGCGCAGCTCGAGGAAGGCGATACCCAGGTCGTTGAGCGCTTTCGCCGCCGGGACGAACACCGCCTCCGGATTGCTGTCGTTGGCGCCCTGGGTCTCGCCATTGGGCGACAGGCGGATCGCGGTGCGGCCGGCGCCGACCTCGGCGATCACCGCCTGGACCGCTTCCTTCATGAACCGGATGCGGTTTTCCGGGCTGCCGCCATAATCGTCGTCGCGGAAATTGGTGTTGTCGCGCAGGAACTGGTCGATCAGATAGCCATTCGCGCCGTGCAGCTGGACCCCGTCGAACCCGGCGGCGACCGCATTACGCGCGGCGGTCGCATATTCGTCCTGCGCGCGCTTGATGTCGTCGAGCGTCGCGGCGCGCGCTTCCTGATAGGGGTTTTCGGGCTTGTGATAGGGCGCGCGCGTCACCGAGGATGACAACGGCTGCAGGCCAGTCACGTCCGGCCGCGCCAGGCGCCCCATATGCCAGATCTGCGCGACGATCTTTCCGCCCGCCTCGTGCACGGCGGCGGTGACCGGTTTCCACGCCTCGACCTGCGCGTCGGTCCACAACCCCGGGGCGTTCGGCCAGCCCATCCCCAACCGGCTGACGCCAGTGCCTTCGGTAATGATCACGCCGGCGCCCGAGCGCTGGCGGTAATAGTCGATCATGATGTCGGTCGGCACATGCTCGGCAGTCGAGCGGCCGCGCGTCAGCGGCGACATCAGGACGCGATTCCTGGCGGCGATATCGCCAAGCTGGATAGGGTCGAACAACGTCGGCATTTGCGGATAACCTCCCGATAGGACTTCTTTGCGGACGCGGCGCAGATAGGTGTTATGGGGCCGCATGCACCAGGAAAGCGCAACAAGAAATGCTTCGGACGACAAAAGCGTCGCCGCCCATCCTTTTGCTTTCGCTGCACTGATCCTCGCCAATATCCTGCTGAGCGTCGGCCCGGTTTTCGTGCGGATGAGCGATGTCGGGCCGGTCGCCGCCGGGTTCTGGCGAATCGCGCTGGCGGCCCCCGTGCTGCTCGCCGCGGCGTTCGGTACCGGCTGGCGCCCGACCGCGATAAGCCGGGGCGTATGGATCACCCTGGCGATCGGCGGACTGTGCTTCGCCGGCGATCTCGCCGCCTGGCATATCGGTATCCTCAAGACGCAACTCGCCAATGCGACCTTGTTCGGTAATTCGGCGACCCTGTTCTACCCGGTCTATGGTTTTCTGATCGCGCGCGCCTGGCCATCGCGGACGCAGGGCTTCGCGCTGTTGCTGGCGCTGGTCGGAGCGGGGTTGCTGATGGGGCGGTCGATGCAGATCGCGCCGACCCATCTGGCCGGCGACCTGCTCTGCCTGCTCGCGGGGATTCTCTACACCGTTTATTTCGCGACCATGGCCAAAGCGCGCGACACGATGGCGCCGATCCCCGCGCTCGCGCTGTCGACCCTGGCCAGCGTGCTGCCGCTGCTGATCTTCGCCAATCTGCTCGGCGAGCAAGTGATGCCGCACCATTGGACGCCGCTGGTGCTGATGGCGCTGTCGAGCCAGATCATCGGCCAGGGACTGATGATCTTCGCGCTCGGCCAGATGTCGCCGATGGTGATCGGCATCGCGCTCCTAACCCAGCCGGTGATGGCGGCGACGATCGGCTGGGTCTGGTATGGCGAGCGGCTCGACGGCGTCGACATGATCGGCGCGATTGCCGTCGCGGTGGCGCTGGTGCTGGTCCGCGGCGAGCGCAAGGACGCCGCCGAGCTTGCCCCCGAGGGCACGGCGGAGGCATAAGCGCGGTATGACTCTTCCCGCCGACCCGACTCTTGATGAGATCCGCGAGGCGCTTGCGCCGCTCGTCGCCGACAATGCCGCGTTCGACGGGTGGAAAGCGGCGGCGCGCGACCTGGCGGCCGATCAACTCGGCGTCGACCGCGACGTGGCGCTGCTCGCCTTGCCCGATGCCACGGCGATGATCGATGCCTGGTTCGCGAGTATCGATCGCGGCATGACCGAAAAGCTGCCGCCCGAAACGTTGGCCAAGATGAAGGTGCGCGAGAAGATCGCCGCTCTGGTCGAAGCGCGGCTCGATTTGCTCGCCCCGCATCGTGAAACCTTGCGCCGCGCGCTGGCGATCCTGGCGATGCCGACCAATGTCGCGCAAGGCGCCAAGCTCGGCTGGCGCGCCGCCGACCTGATGTGGCGCGCCGCGGGCGACACCGCGACCGATTATAACCATTATACCAAGCGCGCGATGCTCGGCGGCGTCTATGCCGCGACGATCACCGTGTTCCTCGACGACGAAAGCGAAGGCCAGGCCGATACGCGCGCTTTTTTGGCGCGGCGGATCGAGGGGATCATGCGATTCGAAAAGGCCAAGGCGCAGTTTTTGGGCCGGATCGAGCATCGGCCGAGTTTGTCGCGGTTCATTGGCCGGCTGCGCTATCCGGCGGTTTGAACCGCCCTCTCCCTTGTGACGGGCGAGCTTCGGTCCCTAACGCGCCGTGATCCACCGGCTGCTCACGATCCAGACCAGCGGGATCAAACCCGCGATCAGCGTCAGTGTGCCCCCGCCGGCCACGGTCAGCGTGACCGCAGCGCCTGACAGGCCGGCGGCGCTCGCCGCTTCTCCGGCGAACCGCGACCAAGCCAGCCGGCGCCTCCGCCGATAGGCCTGGTCGAGCTGCACCAAAGCATTCACCTCGATCACAAAGGCGCGGTCGGGTGCGCGGTCGGGCGGGGCCAGCAACGCCATCAGCGTCGCGTCATTCTCATCCGGCCCGCTCATTCGAGCATCGCCCGGCATTGCCGCACCGCACGAGCCAGTCGCGTCTTGAGCGAGCCCAGCGGCATGGCGAGTATTTCCGCCGCTTCGCGATGCGATCGGCCCTCGCCGAGGCACAAGGTGATGCACGCGCGCTCCAGCGGATCGAGCGCGGCGAGCAAGGTCGTGGCGTCGATCCGCGCCTCAATCCCCGTATCGGCGGCATCGGGCACGATGCTCACTTCCGCGATCGTTCGCTGCCGGCTTCGTTCGTGCCGGTGCCTGTCGAGGAAGGTGCGCCAGCCGATCGCGCGTAACCAGGCGGCGTAAGACCCGCGTCCGTCGAATTGCGCTGCCCGCCGCCATGCGCGCAGAAATGCCTCTTGCGCGATGTCGTCGGCAGCGGCTCCGGCGACGCGCATCAGAAAGCTCCGCAACCCGGCTTCGTGGCGGCTGACCAGTTCGGCGAACGCCCGCTGATCCCCCGCCGCCGCCCGCCGGTTGAGCGCCGAGTCATCGTCCACCCGCCGCTTCCGCGACCATGGCGTCGTCGGCGATCTCGCGAGCGATCGCCCGCTTCACCAGGAAGTCGCGGCACAGCAGTGCCAACCCGACGAACAGTGGGAACAGAGCGGCGCCCAAGGTCATCCGCATGTTCGAGTCCTGTTGGATCAGCGCGAACCCGCCCAATGCCAGGCCAAGCGCGACGAGCACCAAGCCATTGCGATCATCACCCGGAAGCTCGCCTTGGCGATCGCTCTTCCTGTCGATCTTGTCGACCAAGGGCGCTGCGACCGGCGCGTCCTCCTTGATCGCCTGGCGCAAAGTGCGGTGGAGCATCCAGGCATGGATCAGCCGCAGGAACTGAACGAATCCGATCAGCATGAAGAGCGCCGGGGTGCTCCAGTTCACGATCTCCAGTAACTTGTCCATTTCCCGCCTCCTCGATCACTCTTACCCCAATGACGGATGCCGACACGCCGCTGGATGTGACGGCCAAGAATAATTTCATCGTCACGGAGTATCACAACGTTATTGATAATCACTCGCAGTACCTCTAGGTGAGTCGTCATGGCGACGACTCCGCTCAGCCTCGAACAGCTTCCCCAGCGCCAGCGCGCGACCGTCGCGGGCATTGCCTGGGACCGGCTGACCGCGCCCGAGGGCCGGCGGTTGCGCGAGCTCGGCTTCGACGAGGGAGTCGGGATCGAAGTGCTGCACCGCGCGCGGATCGGCGGCGGGCCGATTGCCTGCCGGATCGGCCGCATGACCGTGGCGCTGCGCCGCCGGGTCGCCGGCGCGATCCACGTCGATCCGCTGACCAGCTAGCCAGCCGGGATGAACCCTGCCCCCCTGGTGGCGCTGGTCGGCAACCCCAATGCCGGCAAGAGCGCGCTGTTCAACGCGCTGACCGGCGCGCGGCAAAAGGTCGGTAATTATCCAGGAGTTACGGTCGAGCGTCACGCCGGCCGGATGGCGCTGCCCGACGGCCGTCCGGTCGAATTGCTCGACCTGCCCGGTACCTACAGCCTCGAGCCATCGAGCCCCGACGAGCGCGTCACCCGCGACGTCGTCACCGGCACGCAGGCCGGCGAGCGGTTGCCCGATGCGATCGTCGTCGTCGTCGATGCCTCCAACCTCGACAATCACCTGCGCTTCACGCTCCAACTGATCGCGCTCGGCCTGCCGGTGGTGGTCGCGCTCAACATGATCGATCTCGCCGAGCGCGACGGGCTCAAACTTGACCCGGAAGCATTGGCGCGCGAACTCGGCGTTCCCGTCATCCCTACCGTCGCGGTACGCAAGCGCGGGATCGACGAGCTCAAGGAAGCGCTGGCCGATCTCGCCACGCCGGGCGCGACGGCATTGCGGCCAAGCGACCCGGTGCTCCACGCCGACATCGCCACCTTGCAGCGCCGGGCGCGCCAGATCGCGATGGCCGCAACGATCTCCGAGACGCCGGTGCGGCGCTGGACGCACATGCTCGATTCGGTCGCGCTGCATCCGGTGTTCGGCGTGCTGTTGCTGTTCGTCGTGCTGTTCGTGATGTTCCAGGCGGTGTTCTTCGCCGGCGCGGCACCGGCCGATGCGATCGCCAGCGGGTTCGACTGGCTGGCGGGCCTGGTCAAGCAAGTCATGCCCGAGTCGATCCTGCGATCGCTGATCACCGATGGCGCGATCGCGGGCGTGGGCGCGGTGATCAAATTCCTGCCCCAGATCCTGATCATGTTCTTCTTCATCCTGGTGCTCGAAGCGAGCGGCTATATGGTCCGCGCCGCCTTCCTGATGGACCGGATCATGGCGAGCGTCGGGCTGTCGGGGCGCGCCTTCATTCCGTTGCTGTCGAGCTTCGCCTGCGCCGTCCCCGGGATCATGTCGACGCGCACGATCGAGGACGAGAAGGATCGCCTGACCACGATCCTGATCGCGCCGCTGATGACCTGTTCGGCGCGGCTGCCGGTCTACACCTTGGTGATCGGGGCGATGATTCCGAATGTCCGGGTGCTGCCGTTCGTCGGGCTGCAGGGGCTGGTGATGCTCGGCCTCTACATCATGGGCGTGGCCGGCGCGTTCGTCGTCGCGTTGGTCCTGCGCCGCACGGTGACCAAGGGCGCCTCATCGGGCTTCATGATGGAGATGCCCAAATACCAGCTGCCGAGCGTCCGCGACCTGGCGATCGGGCTGTGGAGCCGCGCGGAAATCTTTCTCAAGCGCGCCGGCACGACCATCGCCTTCACCACGATCGTGTTGTGGGCGATGCTGTCCTTCCCGCAAGTGCCCAAGGGCAGCCCGGTCAGCCAGGTCAATTATTCGGTCGCCGGGCGCATCGCCAATGCGATCGAGCCGGCGTTCCGCCCGATCGGGTTCAACCGCGACATCGTGCTGGCATTGATCCCGGCGATGGCGGCGCGCGAAGTATCGGTCGCCGCGCTCGGCACGGTCTATGCGATCGACTCGTCAAGCGACGACGAGTCCAAAATGGCGCAGACTCTGCAAAAACGCTGGAGCCTGGCCACCGCCCTCGCATTCCTCATGTGGTTCGTGTTCGCGCCGCAGTGCATATCCACAATTGCGGTGACGCGGCGGGAAACAAACGGGTGGAAATGGCCTGCCTTCATGGTTAGCTACCTTTTCGGGCTGGCCTATGTGGCGGCTGGACTAACGTACTGGCTGGCGACACTCGCCGGCCTCTAGGCTTAAGGCGAAATTTCATGGCGGGCAGCGTCAACAAGGTCATTCTCGTCGGCAATCTCGGGCGCGATCCCGAAAGCCGCACGTTCCAGAACGGCGGCAAGGTCGTCGAGCTGCGCATCGCGACGTCGGAACAGTGGAAGGACCGCAATTCGGGCGAGCGCAAGGAGCGCACCGAATGGCACACGGTCAAGGTGTTCAGCGAAGGCCTGGCCAACGTCGCCGAGCGCTATCTGCGCAAGGGTAGCAAGGTCTATATCGAGGGCGCGCTGCAGACCCGGAAGTGGCAGGACCAGGACGGCAAGGACCGCTATTCGACCGAGATCGTGCTGCAAGGCTTCAACAGCGTGCTGACGATGCTCGACGGCGCGCCGGGCGGCGGTGGCGGTTCGGGCGGCAGTGGCGGTGGCGGCTTCTCGAGCGGCCGTGACGACTTTGCGCCATCAGGCGGCGGCCGCGACGATTTCGCCGGCGCCCCGAGCGGCGGCGGCTTCGGCGGCGGCAAGAGCGGCGGCTTCTCCGACGACCTCGACGACGACGTTCCGTTCTAGGATTCGGTCCGTCCGGATCGTGGGGCAATGCGGGCGCTCCCGCGGAAGAGGCTTACCGCCTCAGCAGGAACACCGCATGCTCCGCGAGCAAATTCGCCATCGTCGCGCTGGTGCGCTGATCGCCCGACAGGAACCACGCGCCTTCGACGATGATGCCGCGCTCGTTCAACAGCGCGCGGAAATCGTCGATCGTGACGTGGTGGATGTTGGGCGTCGCATACCAGGCGACCGGCAGCAGCCGCGTCACTGGCATCCGCCCGCCCCACAAGAGCGACGCGCGCACCCGCCAATGCGCGAAATTGGGGAAGGACACGAAGGCGTGCCGCCCGATCCGCAGCAAATGTTCGAGCACGACGTCGGGCGCGCGCGTCGTCTGCAGCGTCTGGCTGAGGATCGCATAGTCGAAACTGTTGTCGGGATAGTCGGCGAGATCGGTATCGGCGTCGCCCTGCACCACCGACAGTCCGCGCGCGACCGCGCTCGCGACGTCACCGGCATCGAGCTCGAGCCCGCGCGCATCGACCTGCTTCTCGTCGCGCAACGCCGCCATCAGTTCGCCGTCGCCGCAGCCGATATCGAGCACGCGGCTGCCCGGCGCGACATTGGCGGCGATCACCGCGAGGTCGGGACGCAGGCTCATTCGGGCGTCGCCCGCAACGCGTCGGCGAACCCCGGCGCCAGCCGCTCCATATAGCGGCTCGGCCGAATCAGGGCGTGGAAACCGAGCGCCTCGTACACGCCATGCGCATCGGCGGTGACGAGCGCCATCCGCCGGATGCCGGCAAAGTCGGGATGATCGACGAACCAGGCGACCATCGCGCGGGCGATGCCTTGACCCCGCGCGCTTTCGTCGACCCAGACATCGGCCAGCCAGGCGAAAGTCGCGTGATCGGTTATCATCCGCGCATAGCCGACCTGCTCGCCCTGGTCGTAAGCGCCGAGGCAATGCGACCCGGCGATCGCGCGTTCGACCAGCGCGCGGTCGATCCCGGGCGACCAATAGCTCGAGGCGAGCCACGCATGCACCCGCGCCACATCGAGCCGCGCCTTGTCATCGTCGAGTTCGATCACAGCGCCGCCCTCAGAAAGCCGTCGACCACGCGATTGAGCTCGGGCGCGTCGAGCAGGAAGGCATCGTGCCCGAATGGGCTGCTCAGCTCGACGAAGCTGACCGCCGCGCCCGCCGCGTTAAGCGCATGGACGATCGCGCGCGATTCGGGGGTCGGATAAAGCCAGTCGGTGTCGAAACTGACCAAGGCGAACCGCGTGCGGCTGCCTTTGAACGCGTTGGCGAGCAGCCCGCCATGCTCCTCGGCCAGGTCGAAATAATCCATCGCCCGGGTGATATAGAGATAGGAATTGGCGTCGAACCGGTCGGTGAAGCTCAACCCCTGGTGGCGCAGATAGCTTTCGACCTGGAAGTCGGCGTCGAAGCCGAACGACTTGGCCTCACGCGCCTGCAGCCGCCGGCCGAACTTCTCGGTCAGCCCGGCTTCGGACAGATAGGTGATGTGCGCCGCCATCCGCGCGACCGCGAGCCCCGCCGCGGGCGGATCGCCTTCGCCGTAATAATCGCCGCCGCGCCAATTGGGGTCGGCCATGATCGCCTGGCGGCCGACTTCGTGGAACGCGATATTCTGCGCGGTGTGGCGCGCGGTCGAGGCGATCACCACGGCCTTGGTCACGCGATCGGGGAAAGTCGCCGCCCAGCTCAGCGCCTGCATCCCGCCCATCGACCCGCCGACCAGGGTGACGGTGCCGACCCCGAGATGGTCGAGCAGCATCGCCTGCGCGCGGACCATGTCGCGGATCGTGATCACCGGAAAGCTCATCGCCGCGGGGCACCCCGTCGCGAGATTGATCGTCGCCGGCCCCGACGAGCCCATGCAACTGCCGAGCACGTTAGCGCAGACGATGAAGTGCCGCGCCGGGTCGATCGGCTTGCCGGGCCCGACCATCCGCGTCCACCAGCCGGGCTTGCCGGTGATCGGATGGTCGCTCGCGACATATTGGTCGCCGGTCAGCGCATGACAGATCAGGATAGCGTTCGACCCGTCGGGCGCGAGCGTGCCGTAGGTCTCATAAGCGATATCGACCGGCGACAGCAGCACGCCCCCGTCGAGGCGGAGCGGCCCCGGCAAGGTCACGTGGCGCGACAGCCCGAAGCGCTGATCGTCGGTCATGGAGATGCGGTTAGTGGGAAATTGGGGCGGACGGAACCCCATAACCCTCTCCCTCCGGGAGAGGGTCGAGCCGCGTAGCGGCGAGGGGTGAGGGCAGATTTCTTGGTTCTG
>NZ_BCYU01000068.1 GCF_001598355.1 Sphingomonas asaccharolytica NBRC 15499 | reverse complement strand
CGTCAAAAATCTCCGGAAAAGTCGATTGATGCGCGCTCCTCTACCCAACCGGCCGCGCGATTGCAATCTCGATATAAAGATTTCTTTATATGATGCGGCGAACGATTTTTTTGGCGCGCCGTGTCACATCCGCTTCCGCTGTCTCGTCAGGTCTGCGCAACCCCGATGAAAAGGACCCGATGATGATGACTCCCCGCCTCAATGCCTGGACCGCTGCCCCCGAAATCACGCAAGCGTTTCTCGCTTATTCGAACGCCGTCGCCGAAAGCGGTCTCGAAAAGCCGCTGCTCGAACTGGTTAAGATCCGCTCGTCGCAGATCAACGGCTGCGCCAATTGCATCAACATGCACACGTTCGAAGCGCGCCAGGCCGGCGAGACCGAACAGCGCATCTATCTGACCTCGGCGTGGCGCGAGGCGCCGTGCTATACCGACCGCGAGCGCGCGGCGCTGGGTTGGACCGAGGCGCTGACGCTGATCGCGGACAAGGGCGCGCCGGACGATATCTATGCCGCACTCGATGCGCAGTTCAGCAAGGAGGAGCAGATTAAGCTCACGATGATGATCAATGTGATCAATGGCTGGAACCGCCTGGCGGTCGCTTTTCACCTGTTCGAGCCGAGCCTCGGATGGAAGGCGTGAGCGACGCCGCTTCCCAATTCGACGCGCTTCGGCCCCGGCTGATGCGCGTCGCCTACCGCATGCTCGGCTCGGTCGCCGATGCCGAGGACGTGGTGCAGGACGCCTGGCTACGCTGGGCCGATGCCGACCGAGACGCAGTCCGTGTGCCTGAGGCGTTCCTGCGCCGCGTGGTCACGCGCCTGTGTCTCGACCAACTCAAGTCGGCGCGGGTGCGGCGTGAGGAATATATCGGCCCCTGGCTGCCCGAGCCGGTGGTCGAGGCTGAGGAAGTGGAGGATGTCACTCTCCCCCTCATGCTCGCGCTCGAGCGGCTGTCACCGCTCGAACGCGCCGCCTTCCTGCTTCACGACGTGTTCGGTGAGAGTTTCGACGACGTCGCCGAGAGCCTGGGTCGCGACGCGGCGGCCTGCCGCCAGCTCGCCAGCCGCGCGCGCGACCATGTCCGGGCGGAAAAACCGCGCTTCCCAGTCGAGCGCGAACATGGCCTGGAGATCGCCCAGGCTTTCTTCGCCGCCACGCGTGGCGAAATCGGGGTGCTCGGGGCAATGCTGGCGGACGATGTGAGCCTCTATTCGGATGGCGGCGGCAAGCGGCCGGCCGCGGCGCGCATCATGCTCGGCGCGGACGAGGTCACGCGCACCTATGCGGCGATCAAACGCTTGCTCCAGGGCCGCTTCGGCGAGCTGATCCGCTTCGCCTGGATCAACGGCCTGCCCGGCTTCGTCACCCGCGAGGCCGATGGCGTGCTGCAGACCACCGCGCTGTTGATCGACGCCGGCCGGATCAAGGCGATCTACGTGATGCGCAATCCCGACAAGCTGCGACACCTCGAAGGCGCGTTACACTAGGTTCGAACGAGAATGCTCGCGGTGACGGTGCCATTGAGACGGAAGCCCAGGCTTTCGTAAAGCGCGATCGCGCCGACATTGCTGGCATAAGCGTGCAGCCACGGCGTCTCGCCTCGCGCGAGCATGCGCTCCGCTACCACGCGCATTAGCGCGCCGGCATAGCCGCGGCCGCGATGGTCGGGGTGCGTGCACACGCCGCTGACCTCGCTAAGGCCGGGCATCTTCATCCGCTCGCCCGCCATCGCGATCAGGGCGCCGTCCTGCTTCACGCCGATGAAATCGCCGAGCCGGTTGGTCTGGGCAGCATAGGGACCGGGTTGGGTCAGCGTCGCGAGATCGTACATTGCCGGCGCGTCGTCCTCGTTGAGGTCGACGATCTCGAACGTCGGCGGCTTTCCGACTGCCAGTCCCTCGCAGATCATCCGCACGCATTCGGCTTGCCGCACGAAACGCGTGCCCGGCGGCGCGGGCCAGTCTTCGCGCTCAACCATCCACAATTCGCCTTGTTCGGGCACGAGGGCGGCAAGCGCGGCAAGGCTTTCGGACGAGCGGTCGGCGGCCGCACCGAACACGCCATAATCGCGGTCGATCCGCCAAGCGCGCGCATCGCCTTCCGCGATAGCCGCCCAGCGCGTCGTCAATGCGTTCCAAACCGGTCGGTCGAGTTGCTCGTACCTCATATGGTCGGCGCTAAACATTGTCCCGGCCACCGCCAAGAGCGGATGCCAAGAGCGGATGGGCGTCAGGCTGTCCCGGTCTGGCTTGCGAGCAGGCGCGGATCGATCCCGGCGCGCTCGAACCCCTCGGTCCAGCGGTCGTCCGCTTCGGTGTCGAACAGCAACCGCTCGTCGCCGGCGATATTGAACCAGCCGTGGCGCAGCATCTCGCCATCGAGCTGCCCGGCGCCCCAGCCGGCATAACCGAGCGCCACCAACCAGCGGCTGGGTCCCTGCCCGTCGGCGATCGCTTTCAATATGTCGATCGTGCCCGACAATGCCCAACGCCCGGCGACGTCGATCGTGTCCTGGCCCGACCAGTCGGTCGAATGGAGTACGAAGCCACGGCGCGGCTCGACCGGTCCGCCGAAATGGACCGGCGCGTCCGGCGCCTCGCCCGGCTCGATATCGAATTGCTCGAGCACGTCGTGCAGCCCCAGCCCGTCGATCGTCGCGCCGATGCCGATGCCGATCGCGCCTTCGGTGTCGTGCCCGCACATCGCGATCACGGCGTGGTCGAACCGCGGATCGCCGATGCCCGGCAATGCGAGCAGAAACTGTCCGGTCAGAAAAGGGGCTGCCGACTCCATCATCGGTATTCTAAGCCGGTCGAACCGCTGCCGTCACGGCTTGAATTTCCCGACAGCGATGCCAAGTGCCGGGCGCGCGGCGCGTTGACGCGCCTATGAGGAGAGAACGACATGACCATTGCCGTTGGCGACAAGCTTCCTTCCACCAATATCGTCAAGGCGACCGAGAATGGTCCCGAGCAGCTCAGCTCGGACGATTTCTTCGCCGGCCGCAAGGTCGCTCTCGTCGCCGTTCCGGGCGCTTTCACCCCGACCTGCTCGGCACGCCACCTGCCTGGTTTTCTCGACAAGGCCGAGGACATCAAGGCCAAGGGCGTGGACGAGATCGCTTTCACCTCGGTCAACGACGCCTTCGTGATGGGCGCCTGGGGCAAGGCCAATGACGCCGCCGGCAAGGTCACCATGCTGGCCGACGGCAATGCCGATTTCGCTAAGTCGGTCGGTCTCACCTTCGATGGCTCCAAATTCGGCATGGGCGAGCGCAGCCAGCGCTATTCGATGATCGTCAACGACGGCGTCGTCGAAGAGCTCAACGTCGAAGCGCCGGGCGAGTTCAAGGTCAGTTCGGCGGAATATCTGCTCGAACAGCTCTGATCGGCTCGGATCGTCGCGTATCCGAAACAAACGAACACGCCGCGGGAACGTCAGGGGCTAGCCCCGCGTTCTCGCGGCGTCCTGTTTTTTTGTGGAGATCCCAATGGCCGACGATACCACCAGCACCGCAACGCCCGCCGCCGACTCGTTGCTAGTCGACAACGCGATCGAAACCGCTGAGAGCGCGCTCGAAACGGCGATCTCCGAAACGAAGACCTTCCTGTCCAAGGCGCAGGAGACGCTGACCAGTGCAGCAGAGACCGCGATCGCCGCGGTCAAAGAACACCCGGTCGCCGCTGCCGGGATCGCGGCCGGTGCTGCCGCTGCGGTAGCCGGTGCGGCTTACGGCGCATCCAAGCTGCTGTCGGACGACGACACGACGACGGGATCGAAGGCCACCAAGAAGAAGGGCTGACACCCGCACGACACGGCCACGACTTGCCAGCGTCATCCGCGTACTTTAGCTGCAGCGGATGACGCAGGCTTCCGATATCGTCGCCGAACTTGATCGGCTCTATTCCGCCTCGGTCGAACGTCTCCAGGACGCGCTGACGGCTTATCTCACCACCGGCAAGACGCCCGATCCCAAGTCGCGTACCGATGGCTCGTTCGCCTATCCCGAAATCCGCCTGATCTATCGCGGCGATCACGATCGCCCGACGCCGTTGCGGTCGTTCGGCCGGCTGTCCGAAGCGGGCGATTATCGCATCAGCGTGACCAAGCCGGGTATCTACGCCGATTATCTGACCGAACAGCTCGAGCTGCTGATCGAAGATTACGACGTCGAGGTCTCGGCAGTCCCGGGGCGGCAGGAAATCCCCTTCCCTTACGTGCTCGACCCGAGCCATGCACTTAACCTTGACGAAGTGTCGGCGGTCGAACTGGCGCGCTGGTTCCCGGCAACCGAGCTCGCCCATATCGGTGACGAGATCGCCGACGGGCTGCCGACGCCGGGCGAAGCGCGGCCGCTAGCCTTGTTCGATGGCCTGCGCACCGATTTCAGTCTGGCCCGGCTGCGGCATTACACCGGCACGCCGCCCGAGCACGTCCAGCGCTACGTGCTGTTCACCAACTATCACCGCTATGTAGACGAATTCGTCCGCTGGGCGTTCGACCAGCTCGGCGAGGGCAGCCGCTTCACCGGCGTCTCCGGCGCGGGCGGCGTGCTGTTGCGCGCCGGCGACGATATCGAAGCGGTGCTGGCCGATACCAGTGCGTGGCGACGGCACCAGATGCCGGCTTACCATCTGATGGCCGATGATCGCACCGGTATCACCCTGGTCAATATCGGCGTCGGGCCGTCCAACGCCAAGACGATCTGCGACCATCTCGCCGTGCTCCGCCCCGAGGCGTGGCTGATGATCGGCCATTGCGGCGGCCTGCGACCCAGCCAGCGGATTGGCGACTATGTCCTCGCACACGCTTATCTGCGCGATGACCATGTCCTTGACGACGTGCTGCCGCCCGAAATCCCGGTCCCGGCGATCGCCGAAGTCCAGGTCGCGATGGCGCGCGCGGCGGAGAAGATCAGCGGCCAGTCGGGCGAGGAGCTCAAGCGCCGCCTGCGCACCGGCACGATCGTCACCACCGACGATCGCAATTGGGAATTGCGCTACACCAAGTCGGCGTTGCGCTTCTCGCTCAGCCGCGCGGTCGGGATCGACATGGAATCGGCGACGATCGCGGCCCAAGGCTATCGTTTCCGCGTTCCTTACGGCACCTTGCTCTGCGTTTCGGACAAGCCGCTTCATGGCGAGCTCAAGCTGCCGGGCCAGGCCAATCGCTTCTACGAACGCGCGATCAACGAGCATATGCGGATCGGCATCCAGACCTGCGAGGAGCTCCGCCAGGAAGGCGCCAAGCTCCACAGCCGCAAATTGCGCGCGTTCAACGAGCCCCCGTTCCGCTAATGCGGCGCCCGGCTGTCACGGGACTATCACGACCCTGAAACAATCTGGTATGCGCGGGCGTTAGCGACCAACGAGAACAGGGGATTAGCTCTCATGGCCACGCCGCCGAAAAAGACGACTGCCAAGCCCGCCGCTGCGAAAACAGCCGCCAAACCCAAGGCTCCCGCAAAGCCCAAGGCTGCGGCCAAGCCCAAGACGGCGCCCGCGGCTGTAGCGGAAACCAAGGCCGTAGCCGCGCCAAAGGCTCCGGCCAAGGCCGCTGCCAAGCCGAAAGCCACGGCCAGGCCGGTCGCGAAGTCGGCTGGCACGGCAGCGGCCACGACACCAAAACCAGCGACCAAGTCTACCGCGCCAAAGGCGGCCAAGCCGAAGGCTGCGACCAAGCCCAAGACCCCGGCTGCGCCGAAGGCGTCAGCGCCAAAGCCCGCGCCGAAGCCGGCCACAGCAAAGCCCGCCCCAACGCCAGCGCCGGCCGCTCCCGCGCCATCGACACCCAGCCGCGCCGCGACGATTGCCAAACGCGGCGGCATCGCAGCCGGCATTGCCGGCGCGATCGGCGCGGTGGCGGCGTTGTTCACGCTGCGCGGCAGCAGTCGCAAGAGCGAGCCGAAGGACGAGGATTCCTGATCACGCTAATGGCGGATCGGTTATTTCAGCCTCATTCCAAACGTCACACCAGCGAAAGCTGGAGTGACGTTTGAGTTCGCTGGGATGACGGCTGTGGTTGGTGTGCGCGCTGGTACTCTTGAGCGACCACTCCGATCACCATCCGCTCGGTTTCCCCTTGTTCTGCTCGTCGAGCCACTTCTTCAACGGCGCGAAATAGTCGACCAGTGCCTGGCCTGAAATCTCGCGGCTGCTGGTGAATTCCTGCAACGCGTCGGGCCACGGTTTCGACTGGCCCATTTCGAGCATCTTCTGCAGCTTCGCACCCACCTCCTTGTTGCCGTAGAACGAGCAACGATGGAGCGGACCGGTCCAGCCGGCCTGTTTGCACGCCGCCTGGTAGAATTGGAACTGGAGCAACCGCGCCAGGAAATAGCGCATATACGGCGTGTTCGCCGGAATATGGTATTTCGCCCCCGCGTCGAATCGCGACGCATCGCGCACGACCGGCGGCTTGATGCCCTGATATTGCAATCGCAGCGCGTCCCAGGCCGATTGATATTGATCCGGCTTGATCGAGCCGTTGAACACGCCCCAACGCCATTTGTCGACCAGCAGCCCGAACGGCAGGAACGCGACCTTGTCCATCGCCTGGCGCAGCAGCAAGCCGGTATCCTTGTCCGCGCTTGGCACGCGCGATTTGTCGAGCAGGCCGATCTGGACGAGGTAATTGGGCGTGATCGACAAAGCGACGAAATCGCCGATCGCCTCATGGAAACCATCATTGGCGCCATTCGCATACAGGAACGGCTGGTTCATATACGCGCGCTGATAGTAATTGTGTCCAAGCTCGTGATGGACCGTCACGAAGTCGTCCGCGTTGACCTTGGTGCACATCTTGATGCGCACGTCCTGCTTGTTGTCGATATCCCAGGCCGAGGCATGGCACACGACTTCGCGATCGGCCGGCTTGACGATCATCGACCGCGCCCAGAACGTGTCGGGCAGCGGCGCGAAGCCGAGCGAGGAATAGAAGCCCTCCCCCGTCTTCACCATCTTGATCGGGTCGTATCCCTTGGCCTTGAGCAATCCCTCGGTATCGTAACCGATATCGCCCGCCCCCTTGGGCGCGACCACGTCGTAGATATTGCCCCATTCCTGCGCCCACATATTGCCGAGCAAATCGGCGCGGATCGGACCGGTCTTGGCCTGGACCGCATCGCCATATTTCTCGTTGAGCTTCCAGCGGACATAGGTGTGGAGCGAGAGGTAGAGCGGCTCGACCTGCTTCCACAGGCGGTCGGTCATCTTGGCGAAGTCGTCGGGCGGCATGTCATATCCCGCGCGCCACATCGCGCCGACATCGGAATAGCCGAGTTCCTTGGCGCCCTGGTTCGAGATGTCGACCATATGCGCGTAATCGGTCTTCATCGGCACGCCGACATTGTCGTTCCAGCTGACCCACATTTCCTTGAGCTTGGCCGGGTCGCGGGTCGTGCCCATCGCGGCTTCGATATCCGATCCGCTGATCGGCTTGCCGTCGAGCGTGCCCTTGCCCTTGCCATATTCGGACTGGAGCTTCGTCGCGATCGTCGACAACTCATCGGCCGCACCGGGCCGCGACGGCGCGGGCAAGGTGATGCCGTTGCGGATCAGGTCGAGCTTGCGCCTGGTGTCGGGCGACAGCCCCTGGACGTTGAGATATTTGGCCGCCTCGCCGGCATATTTGACCGCTAGTTCGGTCTGTCGCGCGCTGACCTCGGCCGCCATCGCGTCGGTGTCATCGGTGATATAGGTCGCGTTGATCCAGCCGGCGCGGTTGGCGTCGATCGAGATGTCGGCTAGGTCCTTTTCCGCCCTGGCGACGAAAGTATCCGCATCCGACGCGCTTGCCTGAGCATTTTTGTCGGGCGCGGTGGCGAGAACCACAGCGCCAGAAAGAACCAGCGCGAGCGCAAGGCCCGACGCCATCGCGGTACGGATCATGTTCAACGACTCCCCGAAACTTATCGGAGCGACACTGATCCCGCCGAGAGCCTGCGGTCAAGCGGCGAGAAAGTCGGCGATCGCCTGGCCGAGCTCGCGTTTGACTACCGCGCTCATGTGATTGCCCGGCACCTCGACATAACGCGCATCGGGTAAGGCATCTGCGAGCGCCGCAGCGCTGCCATTGTCGTCGTCGTCCGCGCCATTCACGCAGAGAGTGGGCCAGTCGAAATGCTCGATCTGCTCGATCGACGTGCTGACGAACGTATCGATCACCCCCAACAACGCCTGGGGATCGCCCCCGGTTGTTTTCAGGAACGCCTCGGCGAACCATTCGGGGCTGTTGCGCTCGTGCTTGCCCAAATTGGTCAGGATATTGCGGAAATGCCCGCCGCGCCGATCGGCCGAGGTCAGACCGTCCAGCCCCATCCCCGAAAAGATCACCCGGCGCGGATCGGCGCCCGTCGCCAGCAGCCGGCTGGTCGTCCGCGCGCCGAGCGAATAGCCGCCGAGGTCGAAGTCGGTGAGCCCGAGATGCGCGATCAGCGCGTGTCCATCCTGCGCCAGGGCATCGGGTGGATAGGCGGCAGGATCGTGCGGCCGCGCGCTCGACCCATGGCCGCGCAGATCGGGCATGATCACCCGGAACCCCCTGGCGGCGATTACACCGGCGTGGCCGTAGCGGATCCAGTTGGTCTCGGCGTCGGAGAAGAAGCCGTGGATCAGGACGACTGGCCGTCCCTCTCCAACCTCGCGCCAGGCCATGCGCTGGCCGTCGAAACTGTCGAAATATTGCGGCTCAATCGGGGAGTTTGCCAACGCTGTTCATCCATTTGTCGACCAAAGCCTGATGCTCGTCGCTCCGCTTGGCGGGAAGCGTGCTGGTGTCAAGCCAAGCCTCATGCCAGCTCTCCTTGCCGAAATGGCTGGTCGGCTTGAACCGTCCGGGATCGTCGAAGCTGCCGACGGTGAGGTCGAGGTTCTGGCCCTCGTCATATTCGAAGGTCAGCGGCGTTCCGCACGCGGAGCAAAAACCGCGCTGCGCCAAAGGCGACGAGCGATAGCGATCGGGCTCGTGCTCCCACGTCACCGCGGCCTTAGGCACGTTGCGGAACGCGATCGAGACTCCGCCAGTCGCGCGCTGGCACATTCGACAATGGCACAGATAGGCATCATCGCCATCGATCTCAGCGACATAGCGTAGGCGCCCGCACTGGCATCCGCCGCTCATCCTATCCGCCACCGAGCCCTCCTATGCTGCACTGCGCAAAAAATTTTGCGTCAGCTACTATTTTATATAAGCATACTCATTATATGTGTCGCCATGAGCGACTCACTCGGTTTCCTGATTAGCGATGTCTCGCGCCTGATGCGCCGTCGTTTCGACGAACGCGCCCGCGAAGTCGGTGCGACCCGCGCACAATGGCGCACGCTGACAACGCTCAGCCGCCACGAAGGTCTCAACCAGGGTGCACTGGCCGACCTGCTCGAAGTCGAGCCGATCACGTTGTGCCGGATGATCGACCGGCTCGAGGAATCCGGTTTGGTCGAGCGTCGCCGCGATCCGTCCGATCGCCGTGCCTGGCAATTGTTCCTGACCGACAAGTCGAAACCGATCCTCGACGATCTGCGCGCCATGGCCGCGGGCCTGTTCGATCAAGTCCTTCAGGGCATAGACGAAGCCGATCGTGCGGCGCTCGGCAAGACGCTTCAGCGCATGCGCGCCAACCTCCTCACTCTCCCCTCCCCCCGAACGACCGAGACCGCCCATGGCTGATGCCGATCCGAAAATAGAAACGAAGGGCGAAAAGGTCGCCGCCGCCAACGTCATCGAAACGGTCGAGGCGCCGCAGTCTGTCGCCAAGAAGCGCAATTGGGTGCGGGTCGCGTTGATGGTCAGTGTGCCGCTGCTGATTGCGGCGGTGGCGGGCTATTTCTACCTCACCGGCGGGCGCTATCAGACCACCGACAACGCCTATATCTCGCAGGACATGATCTCGATCAGCCCCGACGTGTCGGGCCGCATCGTGCAGGTCAACGTCAAGGAGAACCAGCGGGTCAAGGCGGGCGACGTGCTGCTCGTGATCGATCCCGAACCGTATCGCATCGCGCTCGAGCAGGCCAATGCGGCCATCGCCACCGCCCGGGTCGATGTGTCGACCAAGGCGACCGATACCGGCAGCGCTGCCGCCGATATCGAAAGCGCGAACGCCGACATCTCGCTCGCCCAGGCGACCTACGACCGCCAGAACGCTTTGTGGAAGAAAGGCTTCACCACCAAGGCCGCGCTCGACGCCGCGCAGCATGAGGTGTTGGCCGCCAAGGCACGTCTCGCCACCGCGCGCGCAGCAGCCAGCAAGGCCCAAGTCCAGCTCGGGAGCGGCGTCGCCGGATCAGGCGTTCCCGCCGCGGTTCAGGCCGCGATGGCCGAGCGCGACAAGGCGATGATGAACCTGCAGCGTACCGTCGTTCGCGCACCTCACGACGGCATCATCAGCCAGACCAGCCGGCTCCAGGTGGGCAATATCACGCCATCGGGCGTTCCCGCGCTCAGCCTGGTGATCAGCGATACGCCATGGGTTACCGCCAACTTCAAGGAAACCCAGCTCGGCAACATGCGCGTCGGGCAGCCGGTCGAGCTCAAGTTCGACGCCTATCCGGGGGTGAAACTGTGCGGCAAGGTGCAGAGCATCGGCGCCGGCACCGGATCCGAATTCTCGATCCTGCCGGCGCAGAACGCCAACGGCAATTGGGTCAAGGTGACGCAGCGCGTGCCGGTCCGCATCGCGATCACCTGCAGGTCCGATCGCGCGCTGATTGCGGGGCTGTCGACCAATGTCTCGGTTGACACCAAGCCCAATGGCTAGCGCGGCCGCTCCTGCATCTCCGGCGGCGGCGACGCCTGCGCAGCCCGCGCTTAGCAAACCCTTGCTGGAGTCGAGCAACCGCCCGCTCCTGACCATCGGCGTCATGGGCGCGATGGTGATGCAGATCCTCGACACCACGATCGCCAACGTCGCGCTGCCGCACATGACGGCGGCACTGGGCGCGACCACCGACACGATCACCTGGGTGCTTACCAGCTATATCGTCGCGACCGCGATTGCCTTGCCGGCGACCGGCTGGCTGAGCGATCGGCTGGGCAGCCGTAACCTGTTCCTGATCGCGGTCGCCGGCTTCGTTCTCGCCTCCGCCTTGTGCGGAACCGCGGTCAATTTGGGCGAGATGGTGGTGTTCCGCGCCTTTCAGGGCATTTTCGCCGCGTTCATCAATCCGTTGTCGCAAACCGCGATGATCGACATCAATCCCAAGGAACGGCAGGCGCAGGCCATGTCGGTCTGGGGAATGGGCGTGATGGTCGGGCCGATCCTGGGGCCAGTGCTGGGCGGCTACCTGACCGACAATTTCAACTGGCGCTGGGTATTCTACGTCAACCTGCCGGTCGGCGCCTTGACCTTCGCCATCCTGTGGTTCCTGCTGCCGTCGCGACCCAAGGCGACGCGATCGTTCGATTTCACCGGCTTCGCGTTCATCGGCCTGGCGGTGGCGAGTTTCCAGCTGATGCTCGACCGCGGCCAGAACCAGGATTGGTTCTCGAGCTGGGAAATCATTACCGAAGGACTGATCGCGATCGCCGCAGCATGGATCGCGCTGATCCATCTGGCCACGGCCAAAAAGCCGCTGTTCGATAGGCATTTGTTCAAGAACCGCAATCTCGTAACGGCGATGTTCTTCATGATCATCATCGGCATCTCGACCATGGCGCCGATGGCATTGCTGCCGCCGATGCTGCAGCAATTGTTCGGCTATTCGGTGGTCCAGACCGGCATGATGATGGCACCGCGCGGTGTCGGCGTGCTGTTCACGATGTGGCTGGCTGGCCGGTTGATCGGCAAAGTCGATACGCGGATCGTCATCGCGATCGGGCTGGTGTTGTTCGCCTGGTCGCTACACTCGATGGCGAGCTGGTCGCTCGAGATGGATTCCTGGCCAGTCATCACGTCCGGCTTTGTTCAGGGGCTGGGCATGGGCCTGGTGTTCATGCCGCTCAACAGCCTGGCCTTCGCGACGCTCGAGCAGAATTACCGCACCGATGGATCGAGTCTGCTCAACCTGATGCGGTCGATCGGCCAATCGGCCGGCATCTCGATGGTAACCGTGTTCCTGGCGCGCAACATCCAAACCAGCCATGCCGATCTCGCCCAGCACATTACCGATCATGCCGTTCCTGGATTCAATATCGGCCAGCTGTTTCAGCTCGGCGAGATGTCCGACGCGGTGTTCGGGATGGTCGACAATATGGTCAACCAACAGGCCGCGATGATCGCCTATATCGACGACTTCTACCTGATGTCGTGGCTCACGATCGCGGTGCTGCCGCTGGTCCTGCTGTTGCAGAAGCCCAAGGGCAAGGTCGAGGTGGTGCACGCCGAATAGCGCGCGCAAGGTTCACCGCGACAGGACAGCGGCAAATTCGGCCATCGGCGGGGTTTCGTCGAAACAGGGAATGCCCTCGGCGATCGTCACCCAGGGTTGCTTGCTCTTCACCCAGATATGCACGCGCGGTTCGAGCGTGCGGTTATGGTCGAGCGTGCCGGCGCGGACGACGGCAATTCCCGGTCGCGAACTATTCGTGTTCCACAGCCGGTTATGACACGCGCCGCACGCGCGCTGGTGGGACAATGCGCCGCTCTCGTTGGTGACGGTGAACTCGACAATCGGGCCGGTCGCGCTGATCGCGGTTTCGGGCACCACCGCCTGCTCGCTGAACGCGCTGCCCGACCAACGCTGGCAATCGGTGCAGTGGCAGCAATAGATCGCGGTCAGGGTGTCAACCGCCAGCTCATAGCGCGCCGCGCCGCAGCGGCAGCCACCAGTGAATGTCATGCGCGTTTCTCCAACCCGGCTTGCTCCATCCGCCACATAGCGAGGTCGATCCGATCCTGCCCGAAAAAGGGCTCGTCGTTGAACACCAGGGTCGGCACCCCCCAATGGCCGGCGGCCTCGAGCGCCTCCTGGTTGGCGGCGACTTCGGCGTCGAGCGTGTCCGCGTCGCGCTCGGCTTCGGCGTCGAGATCGGTCATGTCGAGCTCCGCGCGTGTTGCTGCACCGGCAAGATGATCGCCGAGATGCCAGTCCACCGCGCCGCCCCAGACGAGTTGCGCCAATTTCATCGGCAAAAGCGAACCCCCTGCATGGGCGGCGGTGATGGCATCCATCAGCCTGCCCCACACACCTGCTTTCCGCCATCGCACGAACCGTTTGTAGCAGGTCGTACGCGGGCCGTAGCGCTCCGGCAGGTCGCACCATGGTGCGCCGGTCGGAGCACCCAGACGATGCCGTTCAGCACGCGGCGGTCATCGACGCGCGGCACGCCTCTGGGCGTGTTGGGCAGCAACGGCTCGATCACACGCCACTCGAAGTCGGTCAGGTCGTATCGGCTCATGCCGACGCTGAATCATAATCTCCATGCTCGGTGAAGAGGCGTTCGAGCAGGCTGGCGTCGCTGATACTGCCGTCGCTGCAAAAAATCTCGATCTCTGGCGTGTGGTCGGGGAAGAACTCCACCTCCCACCGCTCTCCGGGAACCGTCACCTGCACCATGACCGCACCTTCACGAACCGAAGTTAGCGTGAAGTGGATGCGTGCCTCCTCAAGCCTGCCAAGAAAGGAGGACACATCTGCAAGAGAACTACCGATCGGATCATTCATGATCAGAGCGTAGCTGGAAGCCCTGACGCTGCCAACCACCCGCGCTTTATGGGTTCACGGCCTAGATCACTTCCGATCTCGGCACCGATTTATCGTCCGATAAACTATCCGGTTGCGGATCGGCAATCGGCCCTTGAACCGGCGGCCTGTCCATGTCCCAGTGTCGCGGCTTTTCATTGATCATGCGGATTATCGACCATGGCACGTGACGCCGGCCTCGAAGAATTGCTGAGGGAGCGCCTCGATGACGTGGCAGGGTTGACCGAGCGGTCGATGTTCGGCGGCTGGGCGTGGTTGCTCGACGGCCATTTGCTGTGCGGCGCGCGCGACGACGGCGTTCTTGTCCGCCTGGGCAAAGGCAATGACCTATGGGCGCTCGACATCGACGGGATCGCGCCGATGATTTCCCGCGGCCGGGCGATGGCCGGTTGGGTACGCGTTGCGCCAGAGACGTTTGGCGACGACGCGATCGCCGCCCAGCTGATCGATACCGCGCTGACGTTCGTGCGGTCGCTGCCCGCCAAATAGCAGCCGCCCGCTCGCATCGGCCGAAGATGGGACATACCGGCGGCGCTGCTGCCTCGTCCGGCAGCAGCGCCCCGGCTTCAAGCCGCCTTCTTGAGGTACCGGCGCCCGAGCAATTCCGCGATCTGCACGGCGTTGAGCGCCGCGCCCTTGCGGAGATTGTCCGACACGCACCACAGCGACAGGCCATTATCGACGGTCGAATCCTCGCGGACGCGGCTGACGAAGGTGGCATATTCGCCGACGCATTCGACCGGGGTGACGTAGCCGCCATCCTCATGCTTATCGACCAGCATGATGCCGGGCGCCTCGCGCAGGATCGACTTGGCCTTGGCCGCCGAAATCTCGTGTTCGAACTCGATGTTGATCGCTTCCGAATGGCCGACGAACACCGGCACGCGGACGCAGGTCGCGGTGACCTTGATCTTGGGGTCGAGGATCTTCTTGGTCTCAACCACCATCTTCCACTCTTCCTTGGTCGAGCCGTCCTCGAGGAACTTGTCGATGTGCGGGATGACGTTGAAGGCGATCTGCTTGGTGAATTTGCGCGCCTCGGCCTGGTCGCCGACGAAGATGTTGCGCGATTGCTCGAACAGCTCGTCCATCCCGGCTTTGCCCGCGCCCGACACCGACTGATAGGTCGCGACGACGACGCGCTTGATCGTCGCGGCATCGTGCAGCGGCTTGAGCGCAACGACCATCTGCGCGGTCGAGCAGTTCGGATTGGCGATGATGTTCTTGCGCGTATAGCTGTGGATCGCCTCCGGGTTCACCTCGGGCACGATCAGCGGCACGTCGGGGTCCATGCGATAGAGCGACGAATTGTCGATCACGGTGCAGCCAGCCGCGGCGAAGCGCGGGGCGTGGATCGCGGTCGCGTCACTGCCGATCGCGAACAGCGCCATATCCCAGCCGGTCGGGTCGAAATGCTCGATGTTTTTAATGGTCAGCATACGGCCGGTTTCGCCATATTCGACCTGGTTGCCGGTCGAGCGCGCCGAGGCGACGACCGCGATCTCGTCGGCCGGAAACTCACGTTCGGCCAGGATATTCAGCATCTCGCGCCCGACATTGCCGGTCGCGCCGGCGACGACCACACGGTAACCCATCACATCGATCCCATTTTCATGCTCGCCATAGCGGGCGGCGCTTGCTCTTTAGGCCCCACAAGAGAGAATGGAAGCGGGCAATTTCTTGATACTGAAGCAAGGTCAGCTTGATGCAGAATTTCCCGATCGACCGTATCCGCGTACGCTTTCCGGCTCTGTCGCGCGAGGTCGAGGGTCAGCCCGCGGTCTATTTCGACGCGCCCGGCGGCACCCAGGCATGCGACACCGCGATCGTCGCGATGACCGCGCATCTGAGTAAGGGTACCGCCAATGCCGGTGGTCCGTTCGCGACCTCGATCGAGACCGACCGCCTGTCCGACGACGCCCACGCGGCAATCGCCGACCTGCTTGGCGCTCAGCCCGAGGAGATCGCGTTCGGGCCCAACATGACGTCCCTCACCTTCGCCGTCTCGCGCGCGCTCGCCCGCGATTGGCGCGAAGGCGACGAACTCGTCGTCACGCGGCTCGACCATGACGCCAATGTCGCGCCGTGGCTGCAGGTCGCCGAAGATCGCGGGATGACGGTGCGCTGGCTCGATTTCGATCCGGCGACCGGGCGCTGGACGCTCGACGATCTTGCCGTATTGCTGGGACCGAAGACGCGGCTAGTAGCGCTCGGCGTCGCCAGCAACGCACTCGGCACGATCAATCCGATCGCCGAGGCGGTGAAGCTGGTTCGCCAGCGAAGCGACGCTTTTGTCTATGTCGACGCGGTGCAATCGGTTCCGCACCTGGTCACTGACGTGGCCGCGATGGGCGCCGATTTCGTCGCTTGCTCGCCATACAAATTCTTCGGGCCGCATCAGGGTGTGCTGTGGATGAACCCGCGCCTCGACGACAGTGTCCGCGCCTACAAGGTCCGCCCTGCTGGCAATGACGGTGCGCATCGCTTCGAGACGGGGACGCCGTCGTTCGAAGGCCAGGCGGGGGTGCTCGGCACAGTCTCCTATCTCGAATGGCTGGGCGAACTCGCCGATCCCAGCGCGAACAGCCGGCGCTCGCGGCTGGTTGCGGCGATGACCGCCGCCACGGCCTATGAGGTCGACCTCGGCAACCGTCTGCTCGCCGGACTCGCGGCGATCCCCAGCCTCCGGCTCTGGGGTCCGCCAACGATGGAGGGGCGCGTCCCGACCTTCTCCTTCACGCTGTCCGGCCATGCCGCTCCGGTGATCGCGCAACACCTGGCGAACCGCGGAATCGTCGCCTGGGCCGGGCATTTCTATGCGGTCGAAGCCGCCGCCCGGCTCGGCCTTGCCGACAAGGGCGGCCTCCTCCGCGTCGGCCTATGCCATTACAACACCGCCGAGGAGGTCGACCGGCTGATCGCCGCGCTCAACGAGATTTAGCGCCATCGATGTCGGGTAAATTTACAGGTAACCATCTTCGTTAATCCGAAATGACGCATTTCCGCCATTGGCACGGGTCATGCGTAAAGACGCGCATGTTCGCGAAGATCGCCCGCCTGTTCGTCATCAAGACCAAGTTCGAGGCATTCATGGTGATCTATGGCCTGGGCCTGGGCGCGGTCGAGCGCGGGGTCCATTACATCCAGCAATATCCCGGTTTCGGCGGCTGGATGCTGTTCTCGGTGTGCCCGATCGCGGTGTTCATGGCCGGTGCGCGGATCTTGGATTCGGTCGAGCGGAACTGACGTCGGTGGTGCACCGCCGGTCCAAATCCTTGTGACAAGCTTAGGTTGAGAACCCGATTAAGCCGTTGTTCTTGAAGCGATCCATTTTCAAAACTCGCCATCCCAGCGAAAGCTGGGATCTCAAGCGGCATCGCGTCACCGCCAGACCAACATCGGGTCGGATCGTCCCCCGGACGATCCTTGAGCATGCGGGGCATGCTCAACCCGATGTTCTTTCGCTGGGGTGACGGTAAAATACCCTACCACCAAGCGTCAGGCCGCGCCCTGAACCCGGCGCGCTCTTCGATCGCGAGGCACGCATCGAGCACGCCTTGCTCGTCGAGCGCCTTGCCGATCACCTGGAGCCCGAGCGGCAGCCCGGCTTTGTCCAGGCCACCGGGCACCGACATCGCCGGCAGGCCAGCAAGGCTCGACGGCACGGTGAAGACGTCGTTCAGATACATCGCGATCGGATCAGCCGATTTCTCGCCGAGCGCGAATGCCGCCGACGGCGCGGTCGGGGTGAGCAGCAAGTCGCATGTCTCCCAGGCGCGATCGAAATCGCGTGCGATCAGGGTGCGGACCTTCTGCGCCTGCGTGTAATAGGCATCGTAGAAGCCCGCCGAGAGCACATAGGTGCCGATCAGGATGCGGCGCTTGACCTCCGCGCCGAAGCCCGCGGCGCGGGTCGCGGCGTACATTTCCTGGAGATTGGCGCCCTCGGGCAAGTCGCGCAGACCGTAGCGCACGCCGTCATAGCGCGCGAGGTTGGACGAAGCCTCGGCCGGGGCAATGATGTAATAAGCCGGCAGCGCATATTTGGTGTGCGGCAGCGACACCTCGACCACCTCGGCGCCGGCATCCTTCACCCAATCAATGCCCTGCTGCCACAATGCCTCGATCTCAGGCGGCATGCCGTCGACGCGATATTCCTTGGGGATGCCGATGCGCTTGCCGGCCAGGCTGGCGTTGAGGCCCGCTTCCCATTTGGGCACGTCGAGCTGAAGGCTGGTCGAATCCTTGGCGTCGAACCCGCTCATCGTCTCGAGCATGATCGCGCAATCGCGCACGTCGCGCGCCATCGGCCCGGCCTGGTCGAGGCTCGAGGCGAAGGCAATGATGCCCCAGCGCGAGCAGCGGCCATAAGTCGGCTTGATCCCGGCAATGCCGGTGAACGCGGCGGGCTGGCGGATCGAGCCGCCGGTGTCGGTACCGGTCGCCGCCGGGCACAACCGCGCCGCGATCGATGCCGAGCTACCGCCCGACGATCCGCCGGGCGCAAGCGGGGCGTTGCCGCCATCGGCGCGTCGCCAGGGCGAGATGACGTTGCCGAAATAGCTGGTCTCGTTCGACGATCCCATCGCGAACTGGTCCATGTTGAGCTTGCCCAACATGCCCGCGCCCGCATCCCACAATCTCTGCGAGACGGTCGATTCGTATTCGGGCTTGAACCCTTCGAGGATGTGGCTCGCTGCCGCCGACTGCACGCCTTTGGTGCAGAACAAGTCCTTCATGCCGATCGGCACGCCAGCCAAGGGTTTCAGCGTTTCGCCAGCGGCCCGCGCGGCATCGGCTTCCTTGGCCGCGGCGATCGCGTGATCGGGGGTCTCGACCAGAAAGGCGTTGAGCTGCTTCGCCTTGCTGACCGCGACGATGAACGAATCCGCCACCTCGCGCGCCGAGAAGGTGCCGGCGCGAATGCCGTCGCGAAGCTCGCGGACGCCGAGATCGGTGAGGTTGGTCACTTCACATACTCCGTCATCCCCGCGAAAGCGGGGACCCAGCTCGCGCGCGAGCCGCTAAATAGAACGTCCAGGTGATGGGCCCCCGCTTTCGCGGGGGTGACGAATGGGGACATTATTCGATCACCTTGGGCACGGTGAAGAAGCCGTGTTCGGCCTGGGGCGCGTTGGCCAGCACCGCGTCGCGCTTGCCGCCGTCGGTGACGACGTCGTCGCGCAGGCGCAGCGTATTGGCGATGACCGCGGTCATCGGTTCGACCGACGACGTGTCGACTTCTCCCAATTGCTCGATCCAGCCCAGGATGTTGTCGAGTTCGGGCGCGATCTTCGCGACCTCCTCGTCGGTGATCGCGATGCGAGCGAGGCTCGCGATCTTCTTCACGGTTGCAGCGTCTACGGACATGGCCGCGCGGCTAGCAGAGCGGCCGCCACGATTGCAACCGCCGCGACGATGAGGCACGGGACCCGAACCGCAATCGGAGCGCGTTCTTGGCCCGCAAATTCCTGTACCTGATGATCGTCCTGATCCTGCTCGCCGTGGCCGGCGCGTTCGTTTATCACTTTTACGCCAAGGACCTGATGAAGGCGGCGCTGATTCCCAGCGCGAAATTCGAAGGCGGCCCAACCGCCCCGGAACAGGCCTATGAACAGGTCGACATGTGGTTGGCGCGGCCCGACATTCCGAATAATCCGGCTTTGTGGACACCGGCCAATTACAAGCCGGGGGAGAAACCGCCGGCCGCGGTCTTCTTCATTCATCCGACCTCGTACATCGACCGCACGCATTGGAATGCACCGCTCGACGATGCCCAGGCCAACAACACCGCCGCGGTATTCCTGCGCGGCCAGGCTTCTGCGTTCAACGAGGTCGGCGAAATCTGGGCGCCGCGCTATCGCCAGGCGACGTTCGGCGCTTTCCTGACCAGCGAGGCCGAGGCACAGAAGGCGCTCGATTTCGCCTATCGCGACGTGTTGGCCGCGTTCGACGAGTTCCTCAAAGAGGTCGGACCGGATCGTCCGATTATCCTGGCCGGGCACAGCCAGGGCGCGCTCCACCTCGAACGACTATTGCGCGAGCGGGTGGCGGGTCAGCCGCTCGCGAAGCGGATCGTCGCGGCCTATATCGTCGGCTGGCCGATCTCGAAGACCAATGACCTCCCGGCGCTCGGCCTGCCCGAATGCGCGACGGCCGAGCAGGCCGGGTGCATCCTGTCGTGGCAGAGCTTCGCCGAGCCAGCCGACCCGTCGATGATCACCGACGTCTATGACGGGACCACCGGGTTCGACGGCAAGCCGCGCAAGGGCACCGACATGGTCTGCACCAATCCGATCACCGGCACGCCGGGGGCCGCTGCGGAAGCGAAGGACAATCTCGGGACGCTGATCCCGTCCAAGGATTTGGGCAGCGCGACCTTGGGCGTGCCGGGGGTCCCCGGCAAATGTTTCGGGCGCGGGTTCCTGTCGATCGGCGACCCGGTCAATCTCGGTGGCTATGTCCTGCCCGGCAACAATTACCATGTGTTCGATTATTCGATGTTCTGGGTAAACGTCCGGAACGACGCCGCGCGGCGGTTTGCGAGCTTTACCGGTGGCAAGCCTGCGGCGCCTCTCACGCGTACTCCTACCGCCGAGAGTCGATGATCACCGAGGATCGCGTGGCGTTTCGCGCCGCTTTGCCCAACGGCGGGCGCCTGCTCGGGCTCGATGTCGGGACCAAGACGATCGGCACCGCCTTGTGCGATGCCGGCTGGAGCTTCGCCAGCCCAGCCGAACTGATTCGCCGCACCAAGTTCACAGCGGACAAGGCGCTGCTCGCCGCGCTGGTGGCAACGCAGTCGGCCAAGGGCATCGTCGTCGGCCTGCCGCTCAACCTCGACGGCACCGATTCGCCACGCACCCAATCGACCCGGGCATTCGCCCGCAACATCGCCGATCTCGGCCTACCGATCCTGCTCTGGGACGAACGCTGGTCGACCCAGGCGGTCGAACGCCAGATGATCGCCGAGGACCTGAGCCGCGCCAAACGCGCCGAACGCGTCGATAAGCTGGCCGCGAGCTACATCCTTCAGGGTGCGATAGACGGACTGGTTGCCGTCCAGCCCTAGGTCGGGGCCTCATATTCCTGTCGACATCCCCGCGGAATCCTCCCGTCATCCCAGCGCACTCTCCCGTCACCCCAGCGAAAGCTGGGGTCTCTGGCGGTGACGCGATGCCGCTTGAGATCCCAGCTTTCGCTGGGATGACGAGTTTTGGAAATGGATCGCTTTAAGAACAACGGACTATTTGGGTTCTCAACCTAATCGCCCTGCCCGGCCTCACCTTGATGGATGTGCAGCCCCTGCACCGGCGCACCCAGCACGCGGTGGCGCTCTTCAGCCGCCCGGCGCAGTGCCTCGCGCGGCAAGCGGAAATAGGCGAGCGGAGTCATCCCCATGCAGGCCTTGAAGTCGCGGTTGAAATGCGCCTGGTCGTAATAACCTGGATCGATCAGTTCGCCGAGCGGCTGGTCGAGCTGGTCCCGCACCTTGGCCAGAGTCCGCAGGAAGCGCTGACGGCGCAGCAATCGCACCGGCGGAAACCCGAACACGGTGGTACAGACGCGATGCAGCGTGCGCTGTTCGATCCCGAGTTGCTCGGCGAGATCGCCGACATGGTCGACCGTTCCCGACAGCAGCGCGTGCTGCACCTGCACCGCCAGCCCGCAATAAGCGCTCGGCGACGCCGGCCGCGCGCCGAGGATCGTATCGAGAATCGCGACGCGCTCGGCATCGGTGCGCACTTCCAGCAGCCTCGAAAGGATGGCCGAACCCGACCGGCCCAATTGGCCATCGAGCGGGACGGTACGGTTGGCGAGTCCCGACGCGTCGCCGCCGATCAGTGTCAGCCAGCCAAGCGGCGTAAGCCCGACGCCCAGAACGAGTCCGCCATCGGTCGCGAACCACCGCGCGCGGTCGGTAGGACCAAACAACACCGACCTGGGGGGTTGGATCGCTTCCCCGCCTTCGCCGTCCTCGAATCGCCACACACCGTTGAGCGCAAAGCGAATGTTCGCCCATTCCGGATGGGTGAAATCGGCCAACGGCCCAAAGGATTCGAGGAAATAATAAGAGGTGACGAGCGGACGCAGCCCTTCGGCGGGCAGGTAGAAGCGGATCTCCGGCGCGCCGGGCCGTGGGCTGGTCGCTGATGGCGCCGTCATGTTTTCCCTTCGAGTCCATTCTGTCCAAAAGCCGGCAGCAGCGAAAGCCCCATAATGGACCGAAGTGTATCAACCCGGGTTGCGTGCTTGCGCCCCCGCCCGAGCGGGTCTAGGCGACGGCTTTAATGCAACCTTCCGATCATCGTCCCGCGGCCCTTATCGAGGGCGGCGCCGTCTTTCCGCACGGGCATCTGACCGGCATCTCCGGCCTTCAGCCCCATGAGATCGCCTTCCTGCTCGACGAGGCGGAGCAATGGGTCGAGGCGAACCGCAATCGCGCCAAGCCCGACAAGCGCCTCGCGGGCCTCACCTTGATCAATGCGTTCTTCGAGAATTCGACGCGGACGCTTCTGTCGTTCGAAATCGCCGGAAAGCGACTGGGCGCCGATGTCGTCAACATGGCGGTCGCGCAATCGAGCGTGAAGAAAGGCGAGACGCTGATCGACACCGCGATGACGCTGAACGCGATGCGCGCCGACGTCATCGTCATTCGCCATTCCAGTTCGGGCGCGGTGCGGTTGATCGCCGGCAAGGTCGATTGCCCGGTGCTCAACGCCGGCGACGGTAGCCACGAACATCCGACCCAGGCGCTGCTCGACGCGCTGACGATCCGGCGGCGGCGTGGCAGCATCGCCGGACAGCGTGTGGTGATCTGCGGCGATATCCTGCACAGCCGCGTCGCGCGGTCGAACATCCTGGCACTCACGGCGCTGGCGGCCGAAGTCCGCGTCGTGGCGCCGGCAACGTTGATGCCCGCGGCGATCGAGCGAATGGGCGTGACACCTTATGCCGATTTCGACGCTGCGCTCGACGGTGCCGATGTGGTGATGATGCTGCGTTTGCAGAACGAGCGCATGTCGGGCGCGTTCATCCCCTCCACTCGCGAATTCCACCTGCGCTACGGGCTGACGCTCGACCGGTTGGCGCTGGCCAAGCCCGACGCGCTGGTGATGCATCCCGGACCGATGAACCGCGGCGTCGAGATCGATTCGAACGTCGCCGATCATATTGAACGCTCGGCGATCACCGAGCAGGTCGAAATGGGCGTCGCGGTGCGGATGGCGTGTCTGGACGTGCTGACCAGGCGAGCACGCAAGGTGGAGGGCTGGGCATGACCGCGCTCCGCTTCGTCAACGCTAAGATCGTGCGGTCCGACGGCGTCGCCGAGGGCGAGCTTCACGTCGTGGGCGACACTATCGTCGATAATGCCGCCCACGCCGAGATTATCGATTGCGGCGGCAAGCTGCTCGCGCCGGGGATCGTCGATCTCGGCGTATTCGCGATCGACCGCGAGGCCTTCCGCGCCGGCGGCATCGTCCGCGTCGGGTTGATGCCCGATCAATCGCCGGTGCTCGATGGCCCGGGCATCGTTCAGCGCTCGTCGCTGGTCGGCAAGCCATTGCTATGGATCCACCCGATCGCCGCAGCGACCAAGGGACTGCTAGGCACGGACCTCGCCGAAATGGCGATCATGAAGGGCGCGGGCGCCAAGGCGGTCGGCACTGGGCGGCACTGGATCGCCGATTCGGGCGTCATGCGCAAAGTGCTGGCTTATGCACGCGACCTCGATCTAACCGTCATCACCCACGCCGAGGATGGCGGCCTGACCGGCAACGCCGTCGCGACCGAGAGCGAGACCGCGACGCGACTCGGCTTGCCCGCCGCGCCAGCCGTGGCCGAGGCGCTCGCGATCGCGCGCGACATCGCGCTGACCGAGGATACCGGCGCGCGGCTGCATTTCCGTCAAGTAACGACTGCGGCCGGGCTCGACCTCGTCCGCGCGGCCAAACGACGCGGCGTCGGGGTCACCTGCGGGATCACCCCTGCTCATCTACTGTTGTCCGACAATGCGATGAGCGATTTCCGCACCTTCGCGCATCTCTCCCCTCCCCTGCGGTCGGAAGAAGATCGCAAGGCGGCGCTGGTCGCGGTGGCGGACGGGACGATCGACGTGTTGTGTTCGGGCCACGATCCGCGCGGCCCCGAGGAAAAGCGACTGCCTTTTGCCGATGCGTCGCCCGGGGCATCGGGCGCGGAAACGCTGCTGGCGCTCAGTCTCGGGCTCGACCTGCCGATCGAGCGGCTGTTCGCCCTGCTCGCGGTCAATCCGGCCAAGGTGCTCGGGCTCGACAGCGGCGTGCTAGCGCCGGGGCAGCCCGCCGACCTGATCCTGCTCGACCCGGACGCGCCCTGGCAGATTCGTGGCGAGGCGATGAAAGCAAGGGCAGGCAATACGCCGTTCGATGGGTTGCCGACCCAAGGTAAAGTGCTCCGCCTGTGGAAGGGCGGGAAAGAGATTAGTGCTTAACAGAAACTCCTCTCCCGCTTGCGGGAGAGGTCGGGTGAAGGTCTTCTTTCTTCTTCCAAGCAGCTCGCAACCACAAAAGAAGTAA
>NZ_BCYU01000067.1 GCF_001598355.1 Sphingomonas asaccharolytica NBRC 15499 | reverse complement strand
TATCCACGGGCGATTAGCTTGCGGCACTGCCCCACCCCCAACCCCTCCCCTGAAGGGGAGGGGCTTAATCCACAATTCCAAAACGTAAGGGTTGCTGGCGGCCCCGTTTCCCTCCCGCAAGCGGAAGGGAGAAGAGGTCGCTCCCCGACTCTCAGCGATAGGCGGAAATGCGCCCGCGTCCGTCCAGCACGTAGAGCGTGTTGTTGGCGACGACCGGCCCCAGGCCGAAGCCGTCCTTGCCCGGAATCGTCTGGCCGATGGCGCCGTCGCTGGGCGAGGCGAACACCATGTCGCCCAGCGAGTTGACGAGCACCAGGCGGTTGCCGGCGAGAACCGGACCATACCAGGTCAGCGGGTTCTTCTTCTTTTTCTTCTTTTCGACCTGGAAGGCGCGCAACTGGCTGATCCAGCGGATCTTTCCGGTCGAGCGCTGCAGGCAATAGAGCTTGCTTTCGTCGGTGACGACGAACAGCCACTCCCCCGCCAGCCAGGGTGTCGAAATGCCCGCGAAATTCTGCTCCCACAGGCGCTGGCCGGTGGCGAGATTGGCGGCGATCAGACGACCGCCCTGCCCCAAGGCATAGACATTGGTGTCGTCGATCACCGGATCGGCGTCGATATCGGCAAGGCTGGACACCGAGGTCGAAATGCTGGTGCGCGACAAAGCGTCGCCCCAGATCGCGCGTCCGTTTTCGACGCGATAGGCGTTGAGTTCGCCCGACGAGAAGCCGGCGACGACCGTCTGGTGCGCCACGGCCGGCGCCGCGACGCCGAACACGCCTTGCGTCTCAAGGCTGCCCGAGGCCGACCAGACCTGCTGTCCGTTGGCGGTCGACAAGGCGTAAAGCTGGTTGTCCTGGCTCAAGATGTAGAGCTGGTCGCCGACGACGGTCGGCGATCCGCGCAGCGGCGGTCCGGGCTTGGCCCGCCACACTTCGGCGCCAGTCTTTGCGTCGAACGCTACGACATCGCCCAAGCCGCTGGTCGCATAGACGCGGCCGTTGTCATAAGTAGCGCCGCCGCCGAAGCGCGCGCCCTTGCTCTTCAGCTCCTTGGCGACCGGCACGGTCCACAAGGACGATCCCGAATTCGCGTCGAAGGCGTGCAGCGCGCCGTCGACATCGACCGCGTAAAGCTTGCCGTCGCCGATCACCGGGGACGCCGCCAGCCGCTGCCGGTTCGATCCCGCGGGGATCGACACCGTCCACACGCGGGAGACGGATCCACCCAGCGCCAGATGACCCATCGACTTTTCGGGGTTTCCGCCGGGCTGCGCCCAATCGGTGTTGGCGACGGGCGCCGGCAACAGGACGTCGAGGCCCGAAATTGCCGGATCGACCTTGGCATCGCTTTCCGACACCAGGATCGGCACGCGGTCGCCAAGCACGGGAGTCTTCTTTCCGCCCTTGAACGCGCCGCACGCGGCGAGCGCGGTCAGCGCCACCAGCGCAATCGGCATCCTCCACTTGGTCGTCATGCTATTTACTTGCCCTTCTGAACGTTCGTGCCGGGATCCAGAGCCTGGGTCGCCTGAACCGCGCGTTGACGGATGCTGTCGGGAACCTTGTCGCTCTCCGCGATCAACTTGAACATCGCGCGCGCTTCCGCCTGCCGGTTGAGCTTGAGATCGGCCATCGCGATCATCTCGCCGGCACTGCCGAGCCAGGCCGAGTCCGAGGTCGCGAGCGGCTTCAACCGGTCGATCACCACCTGCGGCGCGAGCGCGTCGAATTCGGTATGGGTCTGACGGATCGTGGCGAGGTCGCGGATCGGTTGCCCGACGCTGCTATCGCCCGCGACTTCGCCATATTTCGCCGCGGCTTCCTTGGTCTTGCCGGCCGCAAGCAGGTCGTTGCCCTGGAGCATCTTTGCGAGCGCGCGATAGCCCGGTGCGCTGTCGCTCGCGAGCTTGTCGATCGGCGCCTTGGCCGCCTGGCTATTGCCGCTGGCGATCGAATCATAGGCCTGTTGCAGCTCGATCGCCTGCTTTTCGGCAGCGCCATGGCTCCATGCCCGCCAGCCGAGCACGCCGGCGAAAATCGCCAGCGCGGCCACGATCAGGCCAATGATCACGCGGCCATAATTCTTCCACACGCCCACGATCTGATCGCGGCGGAGTTCCTCATCGACCTCGCGCAGGAAAGCTTCATCGGTTTTCGGCGTCACAGCCAAGGGGTAGGCTCCAATTGGGGGCAAAAATAAGTCGGCGGACCTTAGGGACCGGGTTCGGCTCTCGCAATGGCCCTGATCGGCGACTGTTCCTAGGTGGGTCCCTTAGCGGCGCGCCGTTCAAAAGCAACGCGCCTTAAGTCTTCGGTAGGTACGTCTGCTCAACGCCGGGGAAGGTCCGGTTGCGCACCTCTTCGGCATAACGGGTAACCGCGTCGGTGATGCGGCCGGCCATGTCGTCGAACTTCTTCACGAAGCGCGGGGTGCGCTCGAACAGGCCGAGCATATCCTCGGCGACCAGCACCTGGCCGTCGCACGCCGCCGATGCCCCGATCCCGATCACCGGAATGTCGGTGGTTTCGGCGAGCGAGCGGGCGATCGGCTCGACCACGCCCTCGACCACGACCGAGAAGGCACCGGCCTCTGCCACCGCATGGGCATCGCCCTTGATCTTGGCTTCTTCCTCCTGGCTGCGGCCGCGCGCGCCGTAACCGCCGAGCGTGTTGATCGCCTGCGGCGTCAGGCCGATATGCGCCATGACCGGAACGCCGCGCTCGGTCAGGAAGCGAATGGTCGGCGCCATCGTCGCGCCGCCTTCCATTTTTATCGCCGCGCAACCGGTCTCGGCCAAGACGCGGCTGGCGCTGGCAAAGGCTTGTTCGGGCGAGGCTTCGTAGCTGCCGAACGGCATGTCGACCACGACGACGGCATGATAGCTGCCGCGCACCACCGCGGCGCCATGCGCGCACATCATGTCGAGCGTGACCGGCAAGGTCGAGGGCAGGCCATAGACCACCTGCCCGAGCGAATCGCCGACCAGCAGCATGTCGCAATGCGGGTCGAGCAACTGCGCCATGCGGACCGTATAGGCAGTCAGCATGACCAAGGGTTCCTGCGTCTTTCCCTCGAACTTGCGGCGCTGGATGGCCGGCACGGTGAGTCGTTTCATCGGCGCCGGCGTCGGGTTGGCGCGGCTGGTCGAGGTGTCGATTGTGAAGGTCGTGGACATGGCGCGCTCCCTAGCCGTTCCCTAGGCCCGCTGCCAGCGCGGACCGACGCGATTGTTTATGCCGCTTGACTCTATGTTATGTTTATTTAACATTATGGACGTCGAGTCGAACATGGGGTTAGCAATGTCGTTCAGAGAGAAGATCGCCTGGCTGTCGTTGGTAGCGATGGTCGTCGCCTATGGCGTCTATTTCACCCTGGTATCCCCGGCCTTTCTGCCGAACGGGGCGTCTACGGGGTATTTCCTGGCGCTGCTCGGCGGCATCCTGGCCGTCCAGGCCGTGCTGGTGACGATCGCCAGCATCGTGCTGGCGATCCAGGCCGGCCGCGATGCCAATGCCCCGGCCGACGAGCGCGAGCGGGCGATCGCGCGGCGGGGTGCCGCGATCGCCTATTTCGTGCTGATGGTCGGGATCATCGTGGTGGGCTGTGTGATGCCGTTCAGCACAAGCGGCTGGCACATCGTCAACGCTGCCCTGCTCGCGCTCGTCGCGTCGGAAATCGTGCGACATAGCGTGATCGTCGTCAGCTATCGGAGGGGCTGGCATGGCTAAACCCCTCCCCGGCCGGGTGCTCAATCAAATCCGCCTGCTGCGCTTCATGGCCAATGAGATGACCCAGGCCGAACTGGGCGAGCGGATCGGCATGACGCGCCAGACAGTGGCGGCGATCGAGGCGGGCAAATACTCGCCCACGCTCGAAGCCGCGTTCCGCATCGCCCAGGTGTTCGGCAAGCCATTGGACGAGGTGTTCCAGTGGGAGGGGTGAGTGCCCTCCCCCGACGTCACCTTCCGATCCAGCCCTTCTTCGCTGCCATCCCCGAAAACCAGATCGCGAACAGACCGACCACAGCGATGAACACCGGGAACGGCACCACCTTCGCCGCGCCTTCGTGCGCGATCAGGTCGGTCATCGCGAAGGTGTAGCCGAACTGCACGATCACCGCGATCAGCGAGATCCAGAACAGGATGATCGCGCGGCGTTCGCGCAGCAACAAGGCAAGACCGCCGAGCAATCCGCCGAACGTCGCCACGGCATAGACGTAATTGTACCAGCTCGGCAGCGAGCGATAGAGCGCCTGATGGTAGGGCGTCTGTTCCCACATCGCCGAGGCGGCACCGAGCCGGAATTGCTCGACGCAGAAATAACAGCCGATCGCGTTCCACAGCACCAACAGGATCGCGACGATCCAGAACCAGACCGGCGGCTTGGCGGTTTGAGCCATGTTTCCCCTCCCTTATTCATGGAGCGGAGACTGCGCGCGGATGCGCGCCGTGGCAAGCTCAGCCGATGCCGGCAGTCTGCCAAGCATCTGGCTTGAACCCGGCGACCAGCACCCCGCCGCCTTCGACGATCGGGCGCTTGATCATCGACGGCTGCGCCAGCATCAGCGCGATCGCCTTGTTCTGGTCGAGATCGGCCTTGTCGGCATCCGGGAGCGCACGAAACGTCGTGCCTGCGCGATTGAGCACGGTTTCCCAGCCCAATGCACTCGTCCAGCGGCGCAGTGAGGCTTCGTCGGCTCCGGCTTTCTTGTAATCGTGAAAGGCATAGGCGACGCCATGGCCATCGAGCCAGGTGCGCGCCTTCTTCACCGTGTCGCAATTGGGAATGCCGTATAGGGTAAGCATGCCCCCGCGTTTAGCCGCGGCGACCGCGTCTAGGCAACGATGCAGGTCTTGCCGGCAAATAGCGACACAATCTTCGAGGTCGACCGCGCGCCATCAAGCCAGCCGCTCGGCCAGGTGTCCGACTGGAAGCCCGGGCCCAGCCCACCATTTTCCTGCTCGCCGGGATCAATGAAGACGTCGGGGACCAATTTCTGCAGCGTCGCGACGGTGGTGCCGATCCCGACGCCGTTCGCCATCCTGTTGCGGACATCGCCCTTTGCATCGAGCGTCCATCCGACGAACTTGGCATTGCTGAAGCTAAGCTGGAGACCACCGCGGAAATCGGCATAGCCGAGCGGCTTGCCGTCGCCGCATTCGGGATAGACGCCGGTCTTGACAGCGGGACCGAGGTTGCCGGCCACCAATTCGATCGCCTTCGCACGCGGCGTTCCGAACGGCAGCTTGCGCGATCCCTGGCCAACCGCCCCGGGAATGACCAGGCCGTCATGCGCGAGCGTGACCGGCGAGATACGGGCGGGCTTGGCGGCCGGCGCCCGGACCATTGTCTTTGGCGTATCGGACAGCGCCGCGCCGGTGCTCAAGATCAACGTGCCCAATGCCAGGCCGACCAGCGCCTGCTTGCCCCACAACGTCTTCATCGCCGATTCTCCCTCGATCAGCGCGCAATACCGGTCAGGCCAGCCTGGTTATTGGTGATTTTCGCCGTTGCAGGCCTGTGTCGATCAGCGCACGCGCGTGAAGTCGGCGGTCCAGTTGGTTTCCCAGGTCGCGCCGCCGTCGCGCGAAAAGGCCTGTTCCCAGCGTTCGCGATCGGGCGGCTGCTTGGTGCGGATGAAGCGTGCCTTGATCGGCAGGCCGCCGTCGCTGTCGTCGCCGTAGAACAGGCCGACATTGCCCCGATATCCGCCGATCATCGGCGTCCCCATCACCCCGTCGCGGCTGTTGATCCAATAGATGAACCATTGCCGCCGATCGCGTTGGAATGTGCGGACGGTCAGCCCGGCCCAGCCCTTGGTTGGGAAATCGGTCTGATCGGCGCTGATCAGTCCGTCGAGATATTGGGTGTAGGCGGTGTTGCTGGGAAACTCCTCCCATTCCTTGCTGCCGACCCAGCGCTTCTTCAATCGTCGCTGCACCGCCGTCCAGTGGCCGAGATGATAGTCGAAATCGTGGACGTCGCCGGTCGGCGCCTCCGCGGGCGGCATGGCGGCGGCCGCTCGCCCCGCCAAGCCCAGTCCAGTCGCCAGCAACGCGCCCGCGAGCAGGTCACGCCGCGCCGGTCGTATCGGGTTGGTCATCGCTTTCTCCTTCGGACGGGAAAAGGAGCTTTCCCGCTCCGCACGGCCTGCTAACCTCGCCGCGACAGTGACTTGCCAGCGGATATTCGCGACTGGGCGAACGGGTACGGGAGTGGGCATGGCGGACGGTGCACGGCGCGGCGTCGAGCTTTGGGAAGCGGGAATCGGCACGCCCGGCGGCTGGCTGCGGCTGCTCGCCTTCGGCGCGGTTGCGGGCGGCGTGGTCGGCTTCCTCGGCTATCTCGGTGGCGACCTGCTGATCTGCCTGTTCAACTGGACCGGCATGATGGTGATCGGCGCGGGCCTTGCCGGGCTGATCGTGCCGCCGGTCGTCAGGATGCTGCGCGCTCGCGGCGTGCCGGCATCCGCAGCGCTGGCGATCGCGATCCTGGCGGCGGCCTTGCCCGTCAGCCTGGCTGCAGCGGGGTTCGGCCGCTGGGCATGGCCCGGAGAAGCCGCACGGATGTCGCTGGTCGACTGGTATGTGAAGACGGCATTGGTCGAGGCGATGGTGGTCGGCTTGTGGCTGGTGGCCGAGGCGCGTCGCAGGCCTGTGCCGGGTCCTGCCATGGCCTCCGCGCCCCTGCCGCCCGCTATCGTCAATGACCGCGTCACCTGCCTGCAGATGGAGGATCATTATGTCCGCGTGCACCAGGCCTCGGGCAGCCGGCTGGAACTGATGCCGATGGCCGACGCGATCGCGCGTTACGGTTCGGCGGGGATCCGGACGCATCGAAGCTGGTGGGTGGCGGTGTCGGCGGTACGCGCGATCGAGCGCGACGGGCGCAATATACGGCTGCGGCTGGACGGCGGCGTGATCGTGCCGGTCGCACGCAATCGCGTCGCGGCGATCCGCGCCCTGCCGGCGCTGGCGCGTCTGTTCCCTGCCGCTAGATCGGACGTCGCGCGATCCGCCACAGCGTGAAGAGGCCGATCCCCGCCCAGACCACGTTGAGCACCGCCGACGGGACCGCGCCGTTATAGCCGCTATTGACCACGAAGCAGGCAGCCCCGACGATGTTCATCCACTGGTAAAGCCGGGATTGCCCGCCGACCCGTCCCGCGGATAGCAGGATATAGGCGACCAGGATCAGCACGGCGCCGCTCCAGCCGATCGCTTCGATAATGATGCGTTCCGTCGTCATGCGATCCGCCGATGACGCGGTTCGCCGCCGCCGTCCAGCCGTCACCGTTAAGTCGGCATTCAGCCCCGATTGACTGATATGCTGCCATAAGACGATATAACGGCTTGGGAGGAAGGGTATGGGGCGGCTGAGCTCGGCGACATTGACCTTGTTGCTGGCGGGGATTGCTTCTCCCGCCCCCGCGCAGGATCGCGCCGACGACAATGCAGTGACGCAGGCGGAGGACGGTTTCGGCTTCAGTGTCGGGCGCGAGACGATCGGCATCTACACGTCGAGCAATGCGCGCGGCTTCTCGCCGACCGCGGCGGGGAACGTGCGGATCGACGGGATGTATTTCGACCCCGCGATCGCGCTGTCGAGCATCATCAACGATTCGACCAGCATCAAGGTGGGTCTGTCGGCGCAGGGCTATCCGTTCGCCGCGCCGAGCGGGATCGTCGACCAATTGCTGCGCCGTCCCGGCGACAAGGCCGCCGCCTCGATCGTGCTCAACGCCGACAGCTACAGTTCCTATGGGCTGGAGGTCGACGGATCGCTGCCGGTCAGCAAGCGGCTGTCGGTCGGCTATGGTGCGATCGTCGGGCGCACCGCCTTCCCCGACGGCACCGACAATTTCAATCACAGCCAGGGACTGATCGTCCGCTGGCGGCCAGCGCCCGGTGTGGAGATCATGCCGTTCTGGACGCTGACCAACGATTATAATGACGAGGCCGGGCCGTTCTACGTGCCCGCGGGCAAGTATCTGCCGCCAAAGCCCCCGGCGCACAGCTTCGACGGACCGCAATGGGCCGATTTCCGCTATACCGGGACCAATCAGGGACTGCTGGCTTCCTATGCGCCGGGCAAGACCTGGCTGCTCCGCGTCGGGGCGTTCCGGTCGGTGTTCGACCAGAAGAAGAGTTACGCCAACCTGCTGGTCGACTTGCAGCCCGACGGAACGGCGGACCGCCTGCTCATCGCCGATCCGCGCGCCAAGAACGTGTCGTTGAGCGGCGAGGTTCGGCTGACGCACAGCATCGTCGACGGGCCGCGGCTGCACGTTGTTCATCTCAGCCTGCGCGAACGCGACGCGCGCCATCAGTTCGGCGGATCGGACGAAGTCGATCTGGGTCCGGCCCGGATTGGTGTCGAGGAGGATTCACCCAAGCCGAATTTCGTGTTCGGCGCGTCATCGCGCGACCGCATTCGCCAGGCGACCCTGGGCGTCGCTTATGACGGGCGGTGGCGCGACATCGGCGAGATCAGCTTCGGCCTCTCGCGTGCCGATTACCGCAAGACCAGCTGGCTTCCCGGCGTCGCGGCGATCGTCTCGCGATCCCGGCCATGGCTCTATAACGGCACGGCGGCGGCCTATCTGTCCAAATCGGTGTCGCTCTATGCCGGCTATGCCCGCGGGCTGGAGGAGAGCGGCGTCGCGCCGCCCAATGCGGCCAACCGCAACCAACCGCTCAACGCGATCCTGACCGAGCAGAAGGATGCGGGCGTTCGCTGGACAGTGACCGGGAACGTCAAACTGATCGCCGGGGTGTTCGATCTGCGGAAGCCCTATTTCGGGTTCGATGCGGCGAACCGCTACACCCAGGTCGGCACCACCCGCAGCCAGGGAGCTGAAGTGTCGGTGTCGGGCAATTTGACCAGGACGCTGAACGTCGTCGCGGGCGGGTATTTCCTGCGCGCCCGGGTCGAACGCGATCCCACTGCGCTTGGCACGATCGGCGCCCGCCCGGTTGGCTTGCCGGGGCACCTGGTCAATTTGAACCTCAACTGGAAGACGCCGGTACTCGACGGGCTGTCGCTCGACACCACCCTGCTTCAACGCGGCAAGGTGCCGTCGACCACCGACAATCTGGTGTCGCTGCCCGCGCGGGCGCAGCTCAATCTCGGCGGCCGCTATCGGTTCAAATTGATCAACCGCGACGCGACGCTGCGCATCCAGGTAACCAATATATTCGACAATCGCCCGTTCAACGTCGCCGGACCCGGCATCTATGGCGCAGGCGCGGGACGGTACTTCACCGGCTATCTCGCGGTGGACGTCTAATTGGCGTAGCAATCAGGCCAAAGGCGAACTGAGAAGAGCCCGACGGCGTATCGCCCCATTTTTGGGCTACCACCCGCATCGATCGCAGCATTGACCAGGGTAAGGGCAGCAAACAAACGGGGAGGTTTGCCCGCCCCTTTTGCGCCGACGACGGTATGCGGCCGGAGAGAGGCCGCATGCCGTCAAGAATTTCAGGCGCGCTCGCGCTCATGGATCAAGCGGTAGAAGGCCGGTCGCACATTCTCGACGAGCGGCGCCATCTTCGCCCGCTCGGTCTGGAAGGCCGTGCTGCGCTGGAACGCACGAAACGCCTCCTCGCTCTCGTAGCCCGACATAAGAACCACGCCCGTGCCGTCTTCGGCGCGGAAGAGGCGCGATTCGGTCAATCCGGGAAGCGGTCCGAGACGCGGCAGGCTGTCGAGTTGCAAGCGGATGAACTCGTCGACCATCCCAGCTTTGGTAGTCAGGAGGTTGATGTTGAAGAGAGGTTTGTCTGAATAATCGGCCATTGCTCGAACGCTCCTTCGGTTGCGGGAGCATCTCCATAGGACCTCAACTAAAGTTGAGATCAAGCGTAAAAATGCTACCGCGCAGAGCGCATGTGACGCTCCAAGCGTCAGGGTTCGATCGCGATCACGTCGCGGAAATAGACCACGTCGACCTGTTGCGGCCGTCGTCCGGTGGTGCCGCATTCTTGACGCCTCCGAGCGCGACACCGATAATTATCGAAACTACGCCTGCACTTCGCTTTCAGTCTTTTTCACCCGGCTGAGGCCGCGATGGCCGGAGCCGCCTCGGGCTCGGGACGCGCCAGAAAATAGAATGCGGCGATGTGCGTGATCATCAGCAGCGGTACATAGATGATCGGGATGGCGTAGGTAGCGCCCAGCCGCTCCGCATGCGCAGGAAGGTCGACCTGAATGGCGTGATAATAGTCGACGACGAGGTCGATCACCCCGACGAGATTGAAGGCGACCGTGAACAGCCAGAAGAGCGGGCGTACCATCACCGTAAGAAGCGCCAGCAGGGCCAACACTCCAGTTGCGAAGTCGCCATAGGCAGCGAAGGTGGCGAAGCCGGCGGGGAGGTCGGGACTGACGATCCCCGGCAGGATGAAGACGAGCCCGAAGAAGCGGAAGCCATGCAGCGTCGCGATAGCGCGATGCGCCGCGATCCGGCTCGTCGACTTGAGCCAGGGCCAGACGTACGCCGTGAAGCAGAGTAGCCACGCGACATAGCCGAGAACAAGCTGGGTTTGAAACAGCAACTCCGTGGACATTTGGCCTCCTATCGGCGCAGAGCGTTTTCTGCGCCTCCGGCGCGGCGCAATTGGCGTAATGACAGCGCGTGCAGCAGGATCGAACCAGGCACCACGAAGGCAGGGGCCACCACGTTAGGGTAGCTGTCTATGCCGATGCTCAGGATCTCGCTTCTCCGATCGCGGCGATCGCTTTTGGATGTGCTTTTGGCTCGACATCGGCGGTGCTCCCGATTTGCAAGCCGGATGTAGGGCCGCTTTCCGCCCCCGACTATTCGCGATAATGTCGATGGGTTATGAAGCAGAACTTCACAGTCAGACAGGGTGCGCTCGATGGGGTCGAGACGTTCCTGAGCGTTGCCCGGCACCGCAGTTTTCGCCGCGCCGCCACAGCACTTGGCGTGACACCGTCGGCCGTCAGCCAGTCGATACGCACGCTTGAGGCGCGGATCGGCGCGGCGCTGTTGATCCGAACCACGCGCAGCGTCGGCCTTACCGAAGCCGGCCAGCGCTTCCTCGACCGGGCCGGCCCCGCCTTTGACGAGCTGGTCGCAGCCAGCGAAGCGGCGCGCGATCTGGGGCAGCGTCCGGCCGGATTGTTACGCCTTGCCGTACCGCGATCAGTGGTCCCGCTGATCCTCGAGCCGGTGATCGCCTCGTTCTGCGACGCCTATCCCGAGATAGAATTGGAGATCGCGGCGAGCGACGAGATGGTGGATATCGCCGCCGGCGGTTTCGATGCCGGTATCCGCCTTGGCGAACTCATCGCGGCCGACATGATCGCGGTGCGGCTAACGCCTCCCTTCCCGTTCGTCGTCGTCGGCAGCCCCACTTATCTGCGCCGGCATGAGCCGCCCGCGCGAGTCGAGGATCTCCGCGATCATGCGTGTCTGCGCCTGCGCCGTTGGAACGGATCGATCGCGCCTTGGACCTTCACCGTCGGCAACGATGTGATCGAAGCAGCGGTATCCGGACCGCTGATCGCGCACGATTACCCTACCCTTCTCGGTGCCGCGATACAGGGTCTGGGGCTCGCGCAGGTCCCTGGTCCGGTCGCCCAGGCAGCGATTGCGGATGGCCGGCTGCAAGCGCTGCTGACGCCGCTGGCGATCATGACACCCGGCGTCTTCCTCTATCATTCCGGCAAACGTCAGATGTTGCCCAAGCTCCGCGCCTTCATCGATCACATAAAGGCGCCCCGAAATCCAACCGCGATCGCCTGAACCTTCAGTTCGCGGCGCCTTGCCGACTGGCGAGATCGAGCGTCGCTTCGAGGCTTCCCACTGTGAACGGCTTCACCAGCACGGGAACCTCATCCTCGACCGCCTGTAGGTTTGGTTCGGCATAACCGGTGATGATCACCGCCGGCAGTGTCGGCCGGATTTCGCGCAATTGGCGAATCAGGTCAGACCCCGACAGTCGCGGCATCGCATAATCGCTCAGCACCAGGTCGTATGCTCCAGGTTGCTTGCGCACCATCTTGAGCGCGGTCTCTCCCTCGCCGGCCTCGGAAACGTGATGGCCGAGATCGTGCAACATTGCCGCCGTGGCGGCTCGCGCACCCTCATGATCGTCGACCAGCAGGATATTGAGCTGCCGTTTGCCGATCCGCGATTCCGGTGCCGACACCTCTTCCGGCGCGACGGGCGTGACCGCGTCGGCCGGGGCCGCGGGCAGCCAGATCTCCACGCGGGTCCCGACACCGACTTCGCTGGTCAGGCGCAGCGCGCCGCCCGATTGCTTGGCGAAGCCATAGACCATGCTGAGCCCCAGGCCGGTGCCCTTGCCGACCGCCTTGGTCGTGAAAAACGGCTCCATGACCTGCTCGACCTGTTCGGCCGCGATCCCGCAGCCCCTATCGGTCACGGCGAAGACGATATAGCGCCCGGCATCGAGCAGCGTGCCGGCGATATCCTGGCTTGCCTGCGCAACGTGGCCGCTGGCCTCGATCGTCACGGTTCCGCCGTCCGGCATGGCGTCGCGCGCATTGATGACGAGGTTCATGATCGCCAGTTCGAGTTGCGCTGAATCGGCGAAGACGGCGTCGAGCCCGTCTTCGCATTTCCACACGAGCTCGATCCGGCCGCCGAGCGTGTGCGCCAATAGCCCGTCGACCGCATCCGCCAGCATCGCCACGTCCAGCGCGGCCGGTTGCAGCACTTGTCGCCGTGAAAATGCCAGCAGGTGCCGCACCAGCTGCGCGCCCTGTTCGGCGGCATGCCGGGTCATGTCGATGAGGCGCCGCTGCTTGTCGTCGAGCGGTATCTGCCGTTCGATCATGCCGACACCGCCGAGCACCGCGGCGAGCAGATTGTTGAAGTCGTGCGCGATTCCGCCGGTCAACTGGCCGATCGCGTCCATCTTGCGGATCTGGTTGAGCTCGCTCTCGAGTTCGCGGCGGTCGGAAATGTCGAGCAGCGTCCCGGCATATTCGACCGGCGCTCCACCTGCGTCATGCAACAGCACCGCCTGATCGAGGAAGTGACGATACTCGCCATCGGCGTGCCGCCAGCGATATTCGACCGAATGTGCCCCACCCTGGCCGCGGGCCGCCAGTGCGGCGACCGCCCGCTCGCGGTCCTCGGGATGAAGCCGCTCGCTCCAGATGCCGGGGGAATGCCGAATATCGTCGAAGCTGAACCCGGTCAGCGTCTCGAAATTGCCGCTGACGAATTTGGGCATGCGCGGCTCGCAGCCGACATCTTCGAGGTAGAGCGTGATCGGCAGCGAGGCGATGATCGCCGCCTGGCGCTGCTCGGCGAGGCGCAATTGCTGCTCGGCGTGGAGCCGTTCGGCATTGGCGCGCAGATTGTCGTCTAGCAGCCGCTGCTGCGCTTCCGCGGTGCGCTGCACTTCCTTGCGCATCGCGTACAGGTCGACGAACACCGCGACTTTGGAACGGAGCACGGTCGGCTCGACCGGCTTGAAGACATAATCGACCGCCCCCGTTGCATAGCCCCGCAAGAGATGTTCCATCTCCTTGTTGACCGCCGAGAGAAACAGGATCGGCACGCGGCGGGTCTGTTGGCGCTCGCGGATCAGCTGCGCGGTTTCATAGCCGTCGAGCCCGGGCATGTAGACGTCAAGCAGGATGGCCGCGAACTCTTCGCGGAGAAGGTGCCGCAACGCTTCTTCGCCCGAGCGCGCGACGACGATCTCGGCAAGATCCTCGAGCACATTGCTGATCGCGACGAGATTGTGCTCGTCATCGTCGACGACAAGCACGCGCGCGCGTTCGGAAGGGAGCACCACCGGCGCCGGTTCGTCGACGATCCCGCGATCGAGGATCACGGTTGGGGCACGGGGCATGGTCCGCCGGGGCATCTCAGGCATGCCCCGCGAGGACGGCGCCGGCCGCCTGCTGCGCCTCTCTCGATCGCGAAATCCAGACGCGCAGCAGCGCGAGCAGCAGATCGATATCGACCGGCTTGGCGATGTAATCGGAGGCGCCGGCGTCGAGGCATTTCTGGCGGTCGCCTTTCATCGCCTTGGCGGTGACCGAGATCAGCGGCAGGTCGGCCAGCGCGGGGCGCCGGCGGATTTGCTTCATCGTTTCATAACCGTCCATCTCGGGCATCATGATGTCGATCAGGGCGATATCGATGCCGGGCGTCTCCTCCAGGATCACGATGCCGTCGCGGCCGCGCTCGGCGTGCATCACTTCGACGCCATAACTCTCTAGCACACTGGTCAGAGAGTAGATGTTGCGGATGTCGTCGTCGACGATCAGGATCTTGGCGCCGGCAAGTTCGGGCGCCGAGCGCACGCTCGACGGCGGCTCCGCGTCGGGCACCAGTTCGAACACCGCCTTACCGGAGCCGATCCGTTCCGCGAGGTCGCCAAACACCGCGGCGAGCGCGTCGCTTTGCGCCGGCTTTTCGGTGACCCCGGCCGCGCCAAGATCGATCGCCCGCGCCAGCTTGTCGGCGCCGGAAATCACATGGATCGGCAAATGCCGCGTCTGGGGGTCGTGCTTGAGCAAGTCGAGCAGCACGAACCCGTCGATATCCGACAGACCGAGATCGAGCGTGATCGCATTCGGCTGGAGCTTGCGCGCGAGCGCCACCGTGCCCGCGCCCGCGGTGGAAATGACGCCCTTGAGCCCCGCGCCGCGCGCCACGTCGAGCAGGATCGACGCAAAGGTCGGGTCGTCCTCCACGATCAGTACGAACGGCGAGCCGTCGAGGCTGTCGCGATCGTCGCTCACATCGAACGTGTTGGGCAGCGCCGTCGGTACCATCGCGCCGCTATTGTCATAGCGTGCCTGGCTGGCTTCTACCGGCAACGCCGCCGGCGCGATCGCCTGAAGGGGCACGAACAAGGTGAAGGTCGACCCCTTGCCCGGCGTCGAGCGCACTTGAAGCTCGCCGCCAAGCAGGCGGGCGATTTCCCGGCTGATCGAGAGACCGAGCCCGGTGCCGCCATATTTGCGGCTCGTCGTACCATCGGCTTGTTGGAACGCCTCGAAGATCAGCTTCTGCTTGTCCTTGGGAATGCCGATGCCGGTATCGGTCACGGCAATCTCGATCGCGCGTTCCGCCCCGCGCAGCACCGGGTGGTTGGTGCTCCAGCCGCTTTCCGCGGTGCGGACGGCCAGCGTGACCGAGCCTTGCGACGTGAATTTGAAGGCGTTCGACAGCAGGTTGAGGACGATCTGCTGCAACCTCTTTTCGTCGGTGCGGATCGTCGCCGGCAATGCCGCGCCGAACTCGACGATGAAATCCAGATTCTTGTCGGCGGCCAGCTGGCGGAAGGTCCGCTCCATATGCTGTTTGAGGCCCTGCATCGGCATTTCGCCGATCTCGATCGAGACGGTGCCCGACTCGATTTTCGACAGATCGAGGATGTCGTTGATCAGGTTTAGCAGATCCGAGCCGGCAGAGTTGATCGTGCGCGCGAACTCGACCTGTTTCTCGTTCAAATTCCCCTGCGGGTTATCGGACAGCAGATTGGACAGGATCAGCAGCGAGTTAAGCGGGGTGCGCAGCTCATGGCTCATATTGGCCAGGAACTCGGATTTGTATTTGGAGGTGAGCGCGAGCTGCTCAGCCTTTTCCTCGAGCGCCCGGCGCGCCATCTCGATCTCGAGATTCTTGGCTTCGACCTGGCGCTTCTCGTTCTCGAGCAATTGCGCTTTCTCTTCGAGCTCCTCGTTGGTGTTGTGCAGCTCCTCCTGCTTGGTGGTGAGCTCGGTCTGGCGCGCCTGGAGTTCCTGGGTCAGCAGCTGGGATTGTTTGAGCAGACCCTCGGTGCGCATCGTCGCGGCGATCGTGTTGAGCACGATGCCGACCGACTCCATCAGCTGGTCGAGGAAGTTCTGGTGAGTCTCGTTGAACTCGCTGAACGAGGCGAGCTCGATCACCGCCTTGACCTCATCCTCGAACAAGGCGGGCAGGATGGTGACGTTGGCCGGACGCGCCTCGCCTAACGCCGAGCCGATGCGAATGAAGTCTGGCGGCACATCCTGGAGCAGGATCGGCCGCTTGTCGGCAGCGGCCTGGCCAATCAGTCCTTCGCGCAGTTGGAAAGCGGGTTTCAAGGCTTCGCGCTTTTCCGCGCCATAGCTCGCGGCGAGTTCGAGTACCGTGTCCTCCGCATCGCGATTGGTCACGTAGAAGACGCCATATTGAGCGCCGACCAGCGGCGCGAGCTCGGACATGATGAGGTTCGATACGGTCGAGAGGTCGCGCTCGCCCTGCAGCATGCGGCTGAACCGTGCGAGGTTGGTCTTGAGCCAATCCTGTTCGGCATTCTTGAGCGTCTGATCCTTCAGGTTGCGGATCATCTCGTTGATATTGTCCTTGAGCGCCGCCATTTCGCCCGAGGCCTCAACCGCGATCGACCGGGTAAGGTCGCCCTTGGTCACCGCGGTCGCCACGTCGGCGATCGAGCGCACCTGATTGGTCAGATTGGCGGCGAGCTGATTGACGTTGTCGGTCAGATCGCGCCACAGGCCGGCCGCACCCGGAACGCGCGCCTGGCCGCCCAGCTTGCCCTCGATACCGACCTCGCGCGCCATGTTGGTCACCTGATCGGCGAAGGTCGCCAGCGTCTCGATCATCAGGTTGATCGTCTCGGCGAGCGCAGCGATCTCGCCTTTCGCGTCGAGCGTCAGTTTGCGCTTCAAATTGCCCTGCGCCACCGCGGTCACGACGTCGGCGATGCCGCGCACCTGGTTGGTGAGGTTGGTCGCCATCAGGTTGACGTTGTCGGTCAGGTCCTTCCACGTGCCGCCGACGCCAGGGACCTGCGCCTGGCCGCCGAGCTTGCCCTCGGTGCCAACCTCGCGCGCCACACGCGTCACTTCCGAGGCGAAGCCGTTGAGCTGATCGACCATCACGTTGATCGTGTTCTTCAGCTCGAGGATCTCGCCCTTCACGTCGACGGTGATCTTCTTCGACAAGTCCCCGCGCGCCACCGCGGTCGTCACTTCCGCGATGTTGCGGACCTGGCCGGTCAGATTGTCGGCCATCAGATTGACGTTGTCGGTCAGATCCTTCCACGTGCCGGCGACGCCGCGGACGTTCGCCTGGCCGCCGAGTTTGCCCTCGGTGCCGACCTCGCGCGCCACGCGGGTAACCTCGCTGGCGAACGAGTTGAGCTGGTCGACCATCGTGTTGATCGTGTTCTTGAGCTCGAGAATCTCGCCCTTCACGTCGACGGTGATCTTCTTCGACAGATCGCCGAGCGCCACCGCCGTCGTCACTTCGGCGATGTTGCGAACCTGACCGGTCAGGTTCGCCGCCATCAGATTGACGTTGTCGGTCAGATCCTTCCACGTGCCGCCGACGCCGGGCACCTGCGCCTGACCGCCAAGCTTGCCGTCCGACCCGACCTCGCGCGCCACGCGCGTCACTTCCGAGGCGAAGCCGTTGAGCTGCTCGACCATCGTGTTGATGGTGTTCTTGAGCTCGAGAATCTCGCCCTTCACGTCGACGGTGATCTTCTTGGACAGATCGCCCGATGCCACCGCCGTCGTCACCTCGGCGATATTGCGCACCTGCCCGGTCAGGTTGGTCGCCATCGCGTTGACGTTGTCGGTCAGATCCTTCCAGGTGCCGGCAACGCCTTCTACCTGCGCCTGGCCACCCAGCTTGCCTTCCGAACCGACCTCGCGCGCGACGCGAGTCACTTCCGAGGCGAAGCCGTTGAGCTGGTCGACCATGGTGTTGATCGTGTCCTTGAGCTCGAGAATTTCGCCCTTCACGTCGACCGTGATCTTCTTCGACAAGTCGCCCTTGGCGACCGCGGTCGTCACTTCGGCGATGTTACGGACCTGGCCGGTCAGGTTCGCGGCCATCAGGTTCACATTGTCAGTGAGATCGGCCCAAGTGCCGGCGACGCCCGGCACCTGGGCCTGGCCGCCCAGCTTGCCCTCAGTGCCTACTTCGCGGGCCACGCGCGTCACTTCCGAGGCGAAGCCGTTGAGCTGATCGACCATCACGTTGATCGTGTTTTTCAGCTCGAGGATCTCGCCCTTCACGTCGACAGTGATCTTCTTGGAAAGATCCCCGCGCGCCACCGCGGTCGTCACGTCGGCGATGTTGCGCACCTGACCGGTCAGATTGTCGGCCATCAGATTGACGTTGTCGGTCAGATCCTTCCACGTGCCGGCGACGCCCGGCACCTGTGCCTGACCACCGAGCTTGCCCTCGGTGCCGACCTCGCGCGCGACGCGCGTCACTTCCGAGGCGAAGCCGTTGAGCTGATCGACCATCACATTGATCGTGTTCTTCAGCTCGAGGATCTCGCCCTTCACGTCGACGGTGATCTTCTTCGACAAGTCGCCCTTGGCGACCGCGGTCGTCACTTCGGCGATGTTGCGCACCTGACCGGTCAGGTTCGCCGCCATCAAATTGACGTTGTCGGTCAGATCCTTCCACGTACCGCCGATACCCGGGACCTGGGCCTGGCCGCCAAGCTTGCCTTCGGTGCCGACTTCGCGCGCCACGCGCGTCACTTCGCTGGCGAACGAGTTGAGCTGGTCGACCATCGTGTTGATCGTGTTCTTGAGCTCGAGAATCTCGCCCTTCACCTCGACGGTGATCTTCTTGGACAGATCGCCCGACGCCACCGCGGTGGTCACCTCGGCGATGTTACGCACCTGACCAGTCAGGTTGGTCGCCATCGCGTTGACGTTGTCGGTCAGATCCTTCCAGGTCCCGGCGACGCCCTTCACCTTGGCCTGACCGCCGAGCTTGCCCTCGGTGCCGACCTCACGGGCGACGCGGGTCACTTCCGACGCGAAGGACGCCAACTGCTCGACCATGGTGTTCACCACCTTGCCGATGCGAAGAAATTCACCGCGTAACGGACGGCCGTCGATCTCGACGGTCATCGACTGCGACAGATCGCCCTTGGCGACCGCGCCGATCACGCGCGCGACCTCCGCGGTCGGCTGGACCATGTCCTCGATCAATTCGTTGAGTGCGCGCAGTTGCGCCTCATAGCCGCCAGTGGCACCGCGGACATGCCCGCGCTGGTTGATCTTGCCTTCCTTGCCGACGACCCGCGACAGCCGTTCGAACTCGTTGGTCATCTGTTCTTCGAGGCCGACGACCTCATTGAACAGGATCGCGATCTCCCCGTCGGTGCCGGACAGATCCTCCGGCAGCCGGACCGAAAAGTCCCCGCGCCTGAGACTACGGAGCGCGGAAACGAGTTGGCGGCGATCCAGCGTCTCGGGGGATTGTTCTGCGTGCACCTAAGGCTCCAGGCATCTCCCACCCCACTCGTTCATGCGACCCCCCGATCGCTTTCGTTAGTATCGTAGAACTATCTCGTTCGGCGTTTAAAAAAGGTCAATATGTCGCGAGAGGTCGGCCCTGAACTGCCGGGCGCGCCGGTGTATCGAAGCCGGACCTGCTCGCTTTGTCGGGCCGCTTTTCTGACCCCGGCGCCGTCGCGGAGAATGCCTCCACGACCGGATCGACGCTGTCATTCAGCTGTCGATCCGGTAATGGATCGGCTTGAACGTGCCGCCGTTCGAATCCGGTGCCGAGCAGGCGGTCAGTCCGATGACGAGGTCGATCTCGGCCCGGAAGGTGATGTGGTCGCCGGCCTTGCTCCGCGGCGGCAGCACTCTGAGTTTCCCCGTCCGCCCGTCGACCGGTACGTTCATGAAGCAATTGAACGCGACCGGAATGCGATCAGGCCCGATACCATAAGGCGCCAGTGCCTCGGCAAGATTGCCGAAGCAGCCGCGATGCGGCGGCAGATCGGGATAGAAATGGTGGAAAGTGTCGACCGAGCACGGCGTCAGCAGAAAGTCGTGGCAGCCGACCGTGTCTTCGACAATCGTCAGCAGCACGCGGGAACGGTTGGAATAGAGTTTGTGCCCGCTCGTCAGCGCGATCGTCTCGGCGTAATCGAATGTGCGGCCCGAGGAGATCACCTCGTCCACATCCTCGGCGTTGAACGCGAGCAGGTCCGCCACTTGCTCGCCCCTGGGGTCGATCACGGTCAGCAGCGCGCCTCGCGGCAGCGGGAAAGCGGTGCCGCTCCGTTCGGGAATGACGATCTCGGCGCTCATTTCGCGTCGCCGCGATATTCGAACGGCGGCGCCCAATCCTCGTCGACAACGCGGCCGGAATATTGCCGCGCCTCGCTGACCTCGCCGTGACGCGACAGCATCGGATTGCGCGAGCCGGCGAGATGGTCGTCGCGCACCAGGATCTTCTCGCGAAGTCCCTCATATTTGCCCGCCTCGCGCAAGCGTTCGAACTGGTCGTGGAGGTTGAAGACGAGCGTTGGCTGCTCGAACCGGCGCGCCGGACGGCTGGCCTTGGGATGAAGGCCGACGATGAAGAACGCCTCGCCCCCGAAGCTCAGGGAGAAATGCGGGTTCCCGGGATCGGCGCTGACGCGTGAGTCATAAGTCTGGCCGCGCCACACATCCTTGTCATGGAGCGACTGGACGCGGTCCCACAAAGCGCGTTCGAAAGCTTCCTCGCTGAGATCGGCCGGCCCTTCGAACACAACCGCGAAGCTCTGGAACAGTGCGGGATCGTCGCGATACGTCTGGGTAAAGCGCAACAGCGCCTCATGGATGCGCAGATCGTCCCAGGCGCTGTCGATATTATCGCAGGCAAGGACGGTCAGTCGGCCCCGCGCCAGCGCCGATTTTGCCCCGACGCAGGGAAAGGAGGCCGCTTCGACATGCGCGAAGAGCTTGCGTTCCAACGCATCCTGAGCGGCGTGAGTCCAATGAAACATGAAGGTTTTGCAAATCCTTTTTGGAAATTGAAGGTTAAGTGGTGTCGGCGCGAAGAAACGAGCGACTGACTGCGATGCAACTCGCGCAGCATCACATAACCTTCCAACGCCCCGCCACCGCAGATGTTTCGGGTCTTCTAACGTCGCTCAGTACGATTCCCGGCCCGGACTGGGTTCGTCGTTCGACATCGATGTCGCGGTTGGACAAGCGCGGCGGGCCATTATCGCAACTGGCTGTCCTTGCTTCCGCGCCGGTTGATTCCGCTGAAAGCCTCCTGTTTGGCATCGCGTTCCGCCTGGCAAGCAATGCAGGTGCAAACGCCGGGTATTGCGGCGCGACGCTTGGCGGGGATCGGCTCGCCGCATCGCTCGCAATCCTCGGCGCTTTCGCCGCTCGGCAACAACGACCGGGCTCGCGAGACGGCGTCGCGAATGCTGTCCTCGATCTGGTCCTGAACCGCAGAATCGGGTGCCCAACCATTAGCCACGGCTGCATTCCGCAAAGCGGCGGATCCAGGCATCCATGATCGCCATGCCGTTCAATGGCTCGCCGTCTCGCCCTCGGCGCGCAATTCGAGATATTTGCGCGTGATGGCCGGCAGGCTCTCGTCGCAGAACCGCGCCATGGCGAGTTCTTCGTCCAGCGTTCGTTGCAGCAGCGGTATGGCGTTGGCGAACCCGCCGGTCTCGCCAACCGTGATCAGCGATTTGTAGCTCGCGATTTCGAAATTCTCGAAGGCGAAATTGGCGAAGCTGTTCTTGAGGATCTCGTCGGGTGCGAAGACATGGCCCAGCGCAGCAAGGTTGCCGACCAATCCCAGCGTGGCGTCCTTGATCGCCGACGCCTTTTCATCGAGCGAATGGAGGATCTTCTCGAGCCGCTCGATCTGTCCCTCGGTTTCGGCGCGATGCGCCTTCAGCCGCTGCGCCACTTCGGGATAGTGGCTCAAATGATCGATCTGCCGGTCCATCAAGGCGAGCGCCTGATGCTCAACGGCATGGGCGTTGCGCAGCCCCACGACGAAGACGTGTTGGACCACGTCGGTACGTTCCAGCGTATCAGCCATCATCTACTCCATCATTTCAAGGGGGTCGTTACTCGGCGGGCTCGCTGATCATCGTGGCATCCGCCATGTCAGCCGCTCCGCCGAGATCCTCGTCGGTCATTCGCCCCGCGCCCGGGCCGGCTCCGAGATCCGCTCCCGTGGTCGGATTATAGTCGGGCCGCGACGCGGTTCGCTGCATCAGCGCCGCCGCTACTTCCGCATCGCTGCCGCGGAGTTCGACGCTGGCATCGCCGCTGCCGCCATCGAGCGGGATGCTGCCGACGACATCATCGATCCGCTCCCACTGCTCCCCTTCGTTCCATGCGCCGGTAGCGTCGCCCTCCCCTTGCGAGGTGTTGACGTAGGTGCTGGCGAACTGGGCGAGACCGGGAAGCTTGCCCGGGGGGAAGTTGTTCTCGATCGTGTAGAGCGCCTTTTCGAAGCTCTTCTGGTGCGCGATTTCACGCGTCATCAGGAACCCGAGCGCATCCTTGATGCCGGGATCGTCGGTGATGTTGATCAGGCGTTCGTAGACGATCTTGGCGCGGCTTTCGGCGGCGATGTTCGAGCGCAGGTCGCAGGTCGGGTCGCCGCGGCTGTCGACATAGGCGCCGCTCCACGGCACGCCCGAGGAATTGGTCAGCGCCGGTCCGCCGCCATAGAGGATCGCCTGGGTGTGGCTGTCCCCACCCTTAGTCAGCGACATATAGAGCTCGGCCTCTTCCATCGCCCCCTCGGCCAGTTGCGCCTTCACGCCCTTGTTGAGCATCGCGACGATCGACCCGATAACTTCGAGATGACTCAGTTCCTCGGTCGCGATGTCGAGCAGCAAATCCTTGCGGCCGGGATCGTCGTCACCCAATCCTTGGGTGAAATAGCGCATCGCCGCCGCCAATTCGCCGTCCGGCCCGCCGAATTGCTCAAGCAGCAATGAGGCCAGCACCGGATTGGGTTCGGAAACGCGCACCGTATATTGCAGGCGCTTATTGTGCATGAACATCTGCCATCCTCCTCAGTTCACCGCCAACCAGCCAGGAGACAGGTCGTTCCGCGTTTTCGCGGCAGGCTAACGTGGGTTATGACGATATTTCAGATGGATGGTGCCGCGCGGGACGCGCATTGCTCAGGGTGAGGATCAAGCGGCGATTTCCCAGAGCAGACCGGCCAGCGCCTCATCCGTTCCGGCCACTTCATCCCTGCTCAGCGTCAACGCGGCCTCCGCTCGGTTAAGCTGGAGCGGGCGGGCGAGCGCGATTGCGGTTTCGTAGCTGACGCGTTCGGCCTGAACGCCTTTGCGGAATGCGCCGATCAGCGCGATATCGAGCAGCGACCCTTGCTCGATCATCGTAGTGTCCCGATGTGCATCCTCCAGGATGGCGCGCAGCCAGATATTCTCGGCGCCGGCTATGTCGACGCGCAGGGCAGTGGCAATCGCCGCAAGGCGGTCCGCGCGCTCGCGCCCCTGTCCGGTCGCAGACTGTATCGCCGTGGCCAAGCGCTCGTCCACGATCCGCTCGGCAATTCCCGGCACTCGGTCGACCCAGGCGCATTCGCCGTCGTGAAGGTCCTGCAACGCAAGAATGAAGAGATCGAGTGGCGTGGTGGCGAGATGGGACATGCCTTTCAAACGCGACCTGTCTCCGTCAGGTTGCATCCACCGAGCGGTGTGCTCTGTCCGCGAGCCACAATTTTGCGGCCATTCACGAGACGGTATTTAATCTTTGTGTGACCCTATGCCGCTAAACTGGCGGCATGAAACTCGCGACGATCACCAACTGGGCCTATGGCGGGACCGTTGCCCTTACCCTCATCTCGGGCGCGACGATGATCCTTGCGTCCAATGCGGGCGAGCGTGAACGGAGCGCGATCGAGCAACGCTATCGCCTGGACCAGGCGACCGAGACCCTGGACGAGGACGTCTTTGCGCTGTCCGACCGGGCGCGCCAATATCTCAACACGGCAGATCCGACCTATCGGCTCGTTTATTATCGCGAAGCCGCGGCGCTCGGATCCGTCGAGCAGCGGATTGCCGGCATACGCGACGTCGGTGCCACCGCCGACGAGCTCAACAGTTTGAAGGAAGCCGTGCGATGGGCAGATACGCTCCGCGACGAACAAAGGGCGGCGATCGCCGCCTTTGACGGCAACGACAAGCAACGCGCGCGCACCATCGTCTTCGGCGCCGAATATGAGCGCGAGCTGGATCGGGTCAGGTCGTTGATCGAGCGCTTCCAATACCGGCTCGACCAACGGACCGAGGCGCAGGTCGCCGCCGCGACGGCGGTCGCGCGGGCGTGGAAAGGGGCGTCCGAGGCCGCCCTCGCCATCACCGCCCTGCTCTTCCTGTTCGTGCTGTACTTCGTTTTCCGCCAGCGCGTGCTCAAGCCGGTCGTCCGGTTGAGCGACGTCGTCAACCGGCTGGCGGCGCAGGATTATGCCGTGGAACCGCCCGATATCAGCCGGGTCGACGAAATCGGCGACATGGCCCAGGCGATCCGCGTGTTCCGCGAGAACGGGCTCGAGCGGCAACGATTGCAGGACGAGCGCGACGCTGATCGCTTTCAGCGCGACCTCTTGTCGCGCATGACGCAACGCATGCAGGGGTGCGATACGCTCCACGACATAGGCGAGATCGCGCGACGATTCATTCCAGAGATCGCGCCCGATCTGGCCGGCCGCCTCTATCTGCTGGATGCGAAACGCAACGCGGTCGTCGAAGCGTGCCATTGGCTCGAGCCGCA
>NZ_BCYU01000066.1 GCF_001598355.1 Sphingomonas asaccharolytica NBRC 15499 | reverse complement strand
GGTGCTCGAGCAGCCAGACGAGCTCGCGCGCCTCGCCCGCCGCAACCGCGGCGGCGCGGGCCTCCATTGCCGCCACGCTTTCGGCATAGGGCACTTGCTCGGTCGAGACGCGCCATTCGATATCGGCGGGGATCATCGCGCCGGGCTACTCCCACGCGGGGACGGGGCGCAAGTCGCCAGCCGCCATAAGATGCGTGGGTGAGGGCGTTGCCAGTCGTGAGCGCACGCCCTAGTCAGGCGTCCTCGGGCCGGCGACTGGGTCGGCATGTGGGAAATCGAGGGCCGCATATGGTCAATATGGGAAACGTCTGGGATCGTACCACCGAGTTCCTCAGCGATAATCTGGGCGCGGTGGTGCCGGTCGCGTTGCTGACGATCTTCGCGCCGCAATCGATCTCCGGCGCGATCAAGCTTGCCGGCACCGCGGTTGCGCCGGGGCTGGGGCAAGCTATCGTGCTCGCGCTGCTGCTACCGATGTTGTGGGGCCAGCTCGCCATCACCGCGCTGGCGCTGCGGCCGGATGCTGGTCGCGGCGTGGCGCAATCGACCGCGACGCGCGGTTTCCTGCAATATTTGCTGGCCCTGCTGATCCTGTTCGGCGTGCTCGTCCTATTGTTCCTGCCGATCGTCCTCGCGTTGGTCGCAAGCGGGGTCGATCTGACCGCGTTGACCAGCGCGGCGCCCGGGCCGAAGCCCGATATTTCGCCGGCCCTGGCCGGGTTCATCGGTCTTTACGGCCTTGCCTGGCTGATCGTCGCCGTGTTCGTCTCGGTGAGGTTCAGCACGCTGCTGGTTCCCGTGGTGGCAGCGGAAGGCGGGGTTGTTTCCGCCTTGCGCCGCTCGTTCGCGCTCAGCCGGGGAATCGCCTGGAAGCTGCTCGGCGTCGTTTTGCTGTTCGGATTGGTCGTCGGCGTCGCGTCGATCGCGGTGACCTCGGTATTCGGCGCCTTGTTCCGCTTTCTCGATCCCGCCGCCGGGCCATTCGCGATCGGATCGATCATCGTCGCGATCCTGGGCGGGCTGGTGACGACGGCTTATTATGTCGTCCAGTCGAGCTTCATGGCCAAAGTCTATCTGGCGGCGACGTCGGCGCGCGAGGGCGTGTGAGAGTCACGTTTCCGGCTTTGATGCGCGACGCCTGGCGATTGTGGCGGCGCGACTGGGAAGTGCTGACGGCGGTAGCTGGACTTTTCGTTTTCCTGCCCGCGCTGGCGATGGCGATGTTCATTCCTGACATGCCGTCGCCGCCCACGGCAGGCGAGGCGGTGCCTGGCTCGGTGACGATGACAGCCTATGAACAGGGCCTCACCCAATGGATGGTCAATTACGGCGGCTGGCAGATCGCGGCGCAGGCGGTCGTCCTGTTCGGCCAGTTCGCGATCGTCGCTTTGTACCTGGCGGGCGACCATCCGCCGGCGGGCAAAGCGCTGATCGCCGCGGCGCGGCGGTATCCGCTGTTGCTGCTCGCGGGACTGATCATCGCCGTACCGATCGCGGCAGCCCTGTTGCTGGCGCAGGCAGTGCCGTTGCTGATGGCCGCGTTTTTCGTGATTGTTTTCTGGGTGCTGGCGCGGACGATCGCGCTGGCGCCGACCTTGCTGGCCGAAGCCCCGGTCGGTGCCTTGAGGGCAATCACCCGCAGCTTGCATTTGACGCGCGGCAACACGCTCACGCTCGCCGCGGCGGTGATGACGGTGATCCTGGCGATGACGATCGCGACCTGGCCGTTCGAGCAGGTCGATTCCTGGATGGTGGTTCACGCGCCCAATCCGATCGCGCGCGCGATCGTCGACGTGATCGCAGCGGCGATCAGCGGCCTGGGCGGGATCGCCATGGCGCTGGTCCAGGTCGCGGCGTATCGCCGGCTTAGAGCGTCATGACGCTCTAGGGCCAGGTAGCGACCGGAGGCAGGCTCATCAGAATCGCATCGATATTGCCGCCGGTCTTGAGCCCGAACAGCGTCCCGCGATCATAGACCAGGTTGAATTCGGCGTAGCGGCCGCGCCATTCGCGCATCGCGGCGATGTCGGCATCGGTGAAGGCATTGCCCATCCGCTGCCGGACGATCCGTGGAAAGGTGTCGAGGAAGGCGCGCCCGACATCCTGGGTGAAGGCGAAATTGGCGGCGAAGTCGCCCTCGAGATGATCGTAGAAAATCCCGCCGACGCCGCGATGCACCTTGCGATGCGGGATGTAGAAATAATCGTCGGCCCATTGCTTGAAGCGCGGATAATACGCTGGGTCATGGCGATCGCACGCCGTCTTGAGCGTCGCGTGGAAATCGGCGGTATCCGCCGCCACCGGCAAAGGCGGGTTGAGGTCGGCGCCGCCGCCGAACCAGCGCTTGGTCGTGACCAGGAAGCGCGTGTTCATGTGCACCGCCGGCACGTGCGGGTTGGCCATGTGCGCGACCAGGCTGATGCCGGTGGCGAAAAAGGTCGGGTCCTCGGCCGCGCCGTGGATCGTCTTGCCGAATTCGCCGTCGAACGCACCGCCCACGGTCGAGACGTTAACGCCGACTTTCTCGAACACCTTGCCTTTCATCACGCCGCGCACGCCGCCGCCGCCATCGGCGCCCGACGGGTCCACGCGGTTCCAGGCGATATAGTCGAATCGCGCGTCGGATCCCGCCTCGCGCTCGATCGATTCGAATTCGGCGCAGATCAGGTCGCGGAGTTGCTCGAACCACTGTTTCGCGGTCGCCTGTTCGACGTCCAGCTCCTTCATTCGGGCCATCCCTTCGTCTGCCGCAATGCTTCGCCGAGCGCGATGGCGGCGGAAACCGCAACGTTCAAGGACCGAAAGCCCGGCCGCATCGGAATCATGACGCGCAGATCGGCGCGATCATGGACCGATTGCGGCACGCCTGCACTCTCCGATCCCAGCAGCAAGATGTCGTCCGGTTCGAATTCCGCCGCGTCGAGGCGCACCGCGCCCAAAGTGGACAAAAGGACGATGCGCCCGGTGACGCTCGCTTCAAAGGTCGGCCAATCGGCGTGGCGTGTGACCTCGGCCTGCGCCGCATAGTCCATCCCGGCGCGTGCCAAGGCGCGGTCGGAAAAGGCGAATCCCATCGGTTCGATCAGATCGACGGGCACGCCGAGACAGGCCGCCAGTCGCAAGATGGTGCCGACGTTTCCGGCGATGTCGGGCTGGTGAAGGGCGATGCGCATAAAAACCCGTTGGCAAAGCGGCATGCCCGTGTCTATCAGGCGCCCAACTTCCGTGGGGACGGAAGGGTTCTGGCGGGCGCGCGGCCTCCTAAAGGCTGGTTCCCCGAGCGTTCCGCCGCCGGATTTGAAGTGCAAGGGCAGGTGAATGGCGACCGATGACAATAACGATCCGCAGGGTGAGTCGCCCAACGATCCGCGCCGTCGCGACTTTTTGAATATCGCCGCCGTGGCGTTTCCCGCCGCCGCCGGTGCGGTCGCGGTGGTCTTTCCGCTGGTCAACCAGATGAGCCCGTCGGCCGATGTGCTCGCGGAATCGACGACTACGGTCGATTTGTCGAAGATCCAGCCGGGCCAGGGCGTCATCACGACGTTCCGTAAGCAGCCTTTGTTCGTGCGCAACCTGACGCCGAAGGAAGTCGCCGAGGCCAATGCGGTGCCGCTGTCCGAACTGCGCGATCCCGAAACGCTAGAGAAGCGCACTCAGCCGGGGCATGAGAACTGGCTGATCACCTTGGGTGTCTGCACTCATCTGGGCTGCATCCCGCTCGGCATCAACGAGGGCGATAATCGCGGCAAGTTCGGCGGATATTTCTGCCCGTGCCACGGCTCGCAATACGACACGGCCGGGCGCATCCGTCAGGGACCCGCACCGAAGAATCTCGCCGTGCCGCCATACAAGTTCACGTCACCGACCGCGGTTCTGGTCGGTTAAGGGGGTAGAAGAAGATGAGTTTCCCCTGGGCCAATCACTACGAGCCGAAACAGCCGTTCATGCGCTGGCTCGACGAGAAGCTGCCGCTGCCGCGCCTGGCGTACAACGCCGTGGGCGCCGGCTATCCGGTGCCGCGCAACCTCAATTATTTCTGGAATTTCGGTGTTCTCGCCGGCGCCGCGCTGGCGATCCAGATCGTCACCGGCATCGTGCTGGCGATGCATTATCACTCGGACGCCGCCTCGGCCTTCTCGTCGGTGAACGGCACGATCATGCGTGACGTCAATGCCGGCTGGTTCCTGCGCTATGCGCACGCCAACGGCGCGTCGATGTTCTTCATCGTCGTCTACACCCACATTTTCCGCGGTCTCTATTACGGGTCGTATAAGGCGCCGCGCGAGATGGTGTGGCTGCTTGGTGTGGTCATCTTCCTGCTGATGATGGCAACCGCGTTCATGGGCTACGTGCTTCCCTGGGGTCAGATGAGCTTCTGGGGGGCGCAGGTCATCACCGGCTTCTTCTCCGCGATCCCGGGGATCGGCGAGACGATCCGAGTCTGGCTGCTCGGCGGCTATGCGCCGGACGATGCCGCGCTCAACCGCTTCTTCTCGCTCCATTATCTGTTGCCGTTCGTGATCGCAGCGGTGATCATCCTGCACATCTGGGCGCTGCACATTCCGGGGTCGGGCAACCCGACCGGGGTCGACGTCAAGGGTGAGCAGGACACGGTGCCGTTCCATCCGTACTACACGGCCAAGGACGGCTTCGGACTGGGCGTCTTCCTGCTGCTGTTCGCGGCGCTGGTGTTCTTCTTCCCGGATATGCTCGGCCATCCGGACAATTACATCGCGGCGAATCCGTTGCAGACGCCGGCGCACATCGTCCCCGAATGGTATTTCTGGCCGTTCTACGCGATCCTGCGTTCGTTTACCTCCGACTTCATCCTGCCGGCCAAGCTGTGGGGCGTGCTTGCGATGTTCGGGTCGATCCTGCTGCTGTTCTTCCTGCCATGGCTCGATTCGTCGCCGATCCGCTCGAACAATTACCGGCCCAAGGCACGCACCGCTTTCTGGGTGCTGGTCGCCGACGTGCTGATCCTGGGCTATTGCGGCGGTTCGCCCGCCGATCCGGTGTACGTGATCGTGGCGCAGGTCTGCTCGGCTTATTACTTCCTGCACTTCCTGGTGATCCTGCCGTGGATTGCGCGGACGGAGCGTCCGGTGGCGCTGCCGAATTCGATCACCGAGGCAGTGCTGGCCGGCAAGGGCGGGACGAGCCCGGCCGAAACCGCGCTGGCGCACTGAGCGAGCTATAGGGGATATACGACAGATGGTTCGCTGGATTGCAGCTTTGGTCGGGTTGGCGTTTGCGGGCGTGCTCGCGATCGCACTGGTCATCACCGTATGGGGCGTCGCGACCGACAGCACGCCCAAAATCTGGACGGGCGCGCCCAAATCGGCGGAAACCGAATTCCACCATGAGCATCCGCGCGACGCAGGGCTGAGCTCGGCGGGCGTGTTCGGCAAGTTCGACAAACAGCAGCTTCAGCGCGGATTCCAAGTCTACAAGGAAGTCTGCTCGGCGTGCCACTCGCTCAAGTACGTCGCGTTCCGCGACCTCACTGGGCTCGGCTACAGCGAAGGCCAGGTGAAGGCGATCGCCGCCAGCTTCGACAACATTCCGTCGGTCAATCCGGACACGGGTGAGCCCGCGACCCGCAAGGGCGTGCCGGCCGACCGGTTCCCGCTGGCGTTCGCCAACGATATCGCGGCGCGTGCTGCCAACAACAACGCGATCCCGCCCGACCTAAGCTACATGACGCGCGCCCGTCATGGCGGTGCCGACTATGTCTATTCGCTGCTGACCGGCTATCAGGATCAGCCGGCGGCGCTGTTGAAGGAATTCCCCGAGGCCAAGACGCCGACCGGGCTGCACTTCAACCCGTATTTCGCGAACCTCAACATCGCGATGCCGCCACCGCTTAAATCGGAAGGTCAGGTGCAATATTCCGACGGCACCAAGCCGACCGTAGACAATATGGCGCGCGACGTGGCCGCCTTCCTGGTGTGGACCGCCGACCCCAATCTGGAGACGCGGCACCAGTATGGCTTCTTCGCCGTCATCTTCCTGCTGTGCTCGAGCGTGCTGGCGTTCGGCGCGTACCGGAATATCTGGCGCGACGTGAAGCATTGATCGGGCGCGGCTGGAAACGGCCGCGTCACTTTCTATCGTCATCCCAGCGCGGAGTTCGCGATGACCCACGCCAATGACGACCTCAAGGCACTGATTCGCACGATCCCGGACTTTCCCAAGCCCGGGATCATGTTCCGCGACATCACGACGTTGCTGCTCGACGCGCAGGGGCTAGCCGAAACCGTCAGGCGCATGGCGGCGGCCGTCGATGGTCCTGTCGACCTCGTCGCCGGGATCGAAGCACGCGGTTTCCTGTTTGCCGCCGCGCTCGCCGTGCCGCTCAACGCGGGCGTGCTGCTGATCCGCAAGGACGGCAAGCTGCCCGGCGTGACTATCGCGGAGGATTATGCGCTCGAATACGGCACCGACCGCATCGCGATGCACGAGGATGCGCTGGTGCCCGGGCAGCGCGTGTTGCTGGTCGACGATCTGATTGCCACCGGCGGCACCGCGCGCGCCGCGATCCGCCTGTTGCGCAAGGCTGGCGCGGTGGTCGATCAGGTCCAGTTCGTCATCGACCTGCCCGATCTCGGCGGTTCCGTCGCGCTGGAAGGCGACGGTGTGAACGTCACCTCGCTGTTCGCCTTCGAAGGGCATTGACCGGCCCGATCGGGCTGAAACGGTCCAAGCGGAACTGATTTCGCCTCCGAATCGTTTTGTACGCTTAGTGGCAGCGGTGCGTTTTTGCCGCGGCTCCGGTGTATGGAGGCGTTTCAATGAAGATCGGCATCATGGTGTTGGGCGCAGCGTCGCTGCTCTCACTGGGCGGCTGCGTCGACGACGGCTATGGCTATAGCGGCGTCAGCGTCGGCTATGGCTCACCAGGTTATTACGGCGATTATTACAACGACTTTTACGACGGTGGTTACGGCACGCCCTATTATGGGTGGTACGGCGGCTATTATTACCCCGGCAGCGGCTATTACGTTTACGATCGCTATCGCCGCCCGCATCGCTGGGACGGGAACCAGCAGCGTTACTGGCAGAATCGCGGCTCGCAATGGCGTGGGTCGGGTCGCAGCGACGAATGGCGCGGCTTCCAGCGTGGTCCGCGCAACGGCGGCAGCGATGGCTATCGCTGGCGGGGCAACGGCGGTGGCAACGGAGGTTGGCGAGGTAACGGCGGTGGACGCGGCAATGGCGGCGACGGGCGTCACCGCGGCCATTAAAAACTAATTCTCCCGGGGCCGTGTCCGGATCAGCCCGTTGGCGACGAAGGTCATGACCGCTTCGTCACGCTGGTTGAACACCGTGGTGCGGCCCTTGGTGATGCCCATTTCGGGGCGGCTCTGCGATACCCGCTTGTCGAGCAATTCGGTTTCGCAGCGCAGCGTGTCGCCGGGATAGACCGGCTTGAGCCAGCGCAGTTCGTCGATCCCCGGTGAGCCGAGGCTTGCCGAGCGTTGGCCCCTCATATTCTCGACTGCCATTCGCATCGCCATTGCGGCGGTGTGCCAGCCACTCGCCGACAATCGCCCGAAATAGGTCTGCGCCGCGGCCTCGTCGGACAGGTGGAAGGGCTGGGGGTCGTATTTGGTGGCGAATTCCACCACTTCCTCGCGCGTCACCTCGTAGCGGCCGAAGCTGGCTTTGGTGCCGACCAGCAGATCCTCGAAATATTTGAGGCCGTCGCTCATTTCGCCAATGCTCCTTTGAACGGTGCGTCATCGCCATCGAGGCCCTGACCGGCTGGCAGTCCGATCAGGTCGCGCAGCAGCGGCGCCACGTCGACGTTATCGAAGGTCGGGATCTTGCCGATCGGCTTGATCGCCGGTCCGCTGGCGATGAACAGCGCTCGCATCTCCGGTGCGTCATTGTCATAGCCATGCGCGCCGCCCTCGATTGGACGCTTGGGTGGGTGGACGACGACCGTCCAGCCGGCATCGGGCAGGCACAGGATCGCCGGCACGCGCGGGTTCCTCCCATAATGGAACCGCTCCGGCACCTCGGCCTTGCGATAGCAAGTGAGGTGTGGGCCGTGTGCGCCAAGGAGCGCCTTTTCGACCATCGTCTGCTTGCCGGTCTTGGGATTGATCGAGGCGTAGACCCCGTCCTCGACCACGTCATAATCGTCGGGATTGCTGAACCTATCGAGCACGATCAGCCGATCTTGGGAAATCGCCGCCATGCCGTGATCGGCGACGATGACGAAATTGACCGGCTGGCCCAGCTTGGCGATTTCCTCGCGCAGCCGCCCGATTGCCTTGTCGACACTGGCCGCCGCGTCGGTCGTGCGTTGGTCGTCCGGACCATATTCGTGGCCCGCGGTATCGACCTCGTCGAAATAGAGCGTGACGAAGCGCGGGCGGGTCTCGGCTGGACGGCGCAGCCAGTCGACCACGCTGTCGACGCGCTGGCGGTCGCTCAGCGCCTGATTGAACTGAAGCCAATCCTGTGGCCGCGTGCCCCCGGTCACCGGATTGGGCCATTCCTTCGATCGCTCGCCGCCCCAAGCTATGTTGGAGCCCGGCCAGAACGCGGTTGCGGTATGGATCCCGGCCTTTTCCGCGGTCACCCAGATCGGTTCTGCGGCGTTCCACCAGAACGGGTCGTCCGAGGCCATGGTGAAGATGTCGCCCGGCCGCGACGCGTCGAGCATCTTGTTGGCGACGATACCGGTACGGTCGGGGCGCAGCCCGGTGACCAGGGTCCAGTGATTGGGGAAGGTCTTGGACGGATAGCTCGGCCGCATCGCGCTGCTGATCCCGGCGGCGGCCAGCGCGTTGAGATTGGGGGTCGCGCCGCGGTCGAGATAGTCCGGACGGAAGCCATCGATCGACACCAGGATGGTCACCGGCGCCCTGGCCTCGGTTTCCGCAACCGGTGCGGCAAGGGCGCTTGCCGCGCTTTGCGGCGGTGACGATACTCCCGCGCATGCCGACAACGCGATAGCGGCGGCGAGAAAAGCGGCCTGGGCAATCCAGCGCATCAACGGCTCCTCGGTCGATCCGCCTCCGCCATGCCGGGCCTTGGTTTCGCACGCAAGCCGAAGCGGAGAGCGCGATTCTCATCACGCTCTCCGCGATACTCTACCCGCCCAAACTGAGCTTGATGAATCCGGTCCAGCCCGCCGGCGACTTGCCATAAGCCGCGTCGAGCGCTGCCGGCTTGGCGATCAGGAACCCGCTGCCACCGATTGCCGCTTCCACCGGCCCGACCAATTTGAGCCGAAAGGCATAGCCGAGCTCGGCGCGGGTCACGCGAAAGGGACGGTCGTGGAACGGATCCTGCGGGTCTGGGAATAGCTCATCGTTGGTCAGGTTCTCGACTCGTCCGAACAGGCTGTGGTGGTCGTCGATGTCCCAGTTCGCCTCGCCCAGCCAGGCAGTCAGCGATCGCCCGGGCAAGCGGTTCTTGACCGCGACTCCCGCCAGCGCGGAAAAGCCGCCACGGGCATATTGCACGCTCGCGGTGGTCCGCGCTTCATCGACGGTTGGCTCGAGCGCTTCGGGGCTCTCGATCCGTCCGTAGCTCGCCTGGGCGGACCAGTAAGGCGAGGGGTTCCACGTCGCGCGCACGCTCCATGAATCGAGCCTGGGGGTTTCGATGTCCCAGCGATGCTGGTCCGGCTCGCGCCCGCGAAACGCCGACCCCTCGATTTGCCAATGATCGCCATTGAGCCCGGTCGTGACGACGCCATAAGTGATGTGCGTGCTGTCGAACCAGTGATGCGTGATCGGCGCGAGCGGGAGGTATTTGGCCGATCGGCGATGCATGAACGCCGATGGGCCCAGCGCCGGCTCGGCGACCGGCCCGCCATAAACGAACCCGGTGATGCCATTGCCCAACGGTACGTCGACGCGTGCCGCCAATTCCATGAACAGATCATGCGGATGCTGGCGATCGACCAGGGATGTCACGCCATTGGCGGTCTCTCCCGTCGCCAGCAGGCTCGGATAGCCCTTCGCGCCCATCAACGGCTCCAGGCTGAGCATCGACCGCAACGTCAGCCGCGCACCACCGAGATCGCGCTGCGCCTCGACCATCGCCATCGAGGTGACGAACGCCTCGTCGCGGCCACGCGGCCCCGATTGGTCGGTATAGGCGCCCCAGACATAGCCGTGGAGCATCACCATCCAGTCGCCGCTCGCGAGGTGAAGGCCATGCATCCCGCCTTCCGCTCCCGGCAGGCGCGAGGTGCCCGATCCCGTTCCGAAAGCGGACGGCGTCCCCGACATGTCCATCCCCGGCATCGCGGCCATGGATCGGTCGTGGCCCGACGGCGCGCCGGACTGGGGCATCGGCATGGCCATGCCAGGCATTGCGGCCGGCGCCTGGTCGGATGGCGTCCCGGCTACGGGAGACGACGGGGGCGACGCCTGCGGGCTCGCCATGTCCATGCCCGGCATCGACTGCGGCATGGGCGATGTTGACAATGGGGAGGCGGGAGCGGGCGTCCCCATCTCCATCCCCGGCATGGTATCGGTCGGCATCGGCTTCGGTGCGGGAGCAGCCGTTCCCTTGCGCTGAGGGGCTTTGTGCTTCGCCACCGGACTGCGCTTGGGTTTGGACTTCGGTTTCGGCTTGGGCTTTGCTGCCGGTTGGGCGGGCATCTTCATGCCGGGCATCGGCATGCCGGCCATGCTCTGGCCGGCTGCCATGCCAGGCAGCATCGCGACCGCTGCGGCGGTCGCGAGCCATTTGATACTGATCATCGGAAATCTCCGTGGAATGGGGGAAGCGTTGGGGGCTTCACCCATTCCTCGGCGGGGGCGGAATCGGCGCCTTGCCGGGCATCATGCGTAGCGCCACGATCCGCGAGATCGGTTCGGGAGCGGGAAGCGAGACTGGCGGCCGCACGCGCACGGCATACCAGTCACCTATCGGCACGCAGCCGATACAGAGATGCTGCTGGGCCATGGGCGCCTTGGGCTGCGGGTCGGGCATCCGGTGCCCGGCCAACGCCATCGGCTCCATCCCCTCATGCCCGGCGGCCGGCATGGCCGGCCCGCCGAGCGCAAGCATGAGGGCAAGGATCAGTCGCAACAGCATCAATCGTCCTTAGCGCGCCAGCATCCAGATCGCCATCGCGACCATCATCAGGTTCTCGGTCAACGACACGAAGCCGAGCGGGACGTTGCTCGATCCGCCGACGCAAGCGCATTTCAGCTCGCGCTTGTCGATATAGACCGCCTTGAACACCGACGCCGCACCGATGCCGCCGATGAACAACGCAACGGGAATCGACAGCCACTTGGCGCTGCCGGCGATCATCAGGACGCCTGCCAGCGCCTCGGCGAATGGGTAGATATAGGCATAAGGCACCCAGCGCCGCGCCAGCAGATCGTAATTGAGAAACATCGTCGAGAAGCGTTCGACATCCTGCAGTTTCAGGATCGCCAGCACGCACATGCTGAACGCGATGAACCATTCCCCCGCCATGATGGTGAATGGCGACCCCATCGCCGCCTGGCTGGCGGCCAGTGCCATCAGCGCGGTCACCGCGAACACGGCGATGACGGGGCGGTAGCTGGTCTCGTCCTTGGCCGGCAGGTGCTTGCCGAAAAAGCGGCGGAGATCGTCGTTGCCGCCCACGCGCTCGCCCTGGATGAACGTCTGCGGCGTGGTGGCGACGTTGTGCTCGGCCTTGAACGCGTCGGTTTCCTCGCGCGTCCGCAGCCAGTGATCGTCGACTTGATAACCGTGCGATTCGAGCAGCCATTTCGATTTGAGGCCATAGGGGCAGACATGCTCGGGCATGACCATGCGATAGAGCGTTGCGTGCTTTGCGTTTTCCATGACGCGCTCCATATAGGTCCCGTACCGTGGTACGGAGTCAAGCATGGCGGGAATGACGATCGGTAAATTGGCCGCGGCGGGCGGGGTCGGCGTCGAGACCATCCGCTATTATCAACGCCGTGGCTTACTCGAGGAGCCGGCTCGCGATGAATTGTATGGCGGCGTGCGCCGCTACGGCGCGCCCGACGTGCAGCGGCTACGCTTCATCCGCGCGGCGCAGGGCGCCGGCTTCACGCTCGACCAGATCGGCGAATTGCTGGAGCTCGATACCACCGATGACCGCGCCAGGGCACGCGCGCTCGCGACCGAGCGGATCGCCGCGCTCGATGCCAAGATCGCCGAATTGCAGGAGGCGCGGGCCTCGCTCTCGCGACTGGCGCGCGACTGCGCGAGTTCGGGTGCCGGACCCTGCCCGATCCTGCGGGCGTTCGAGGCTGGGTGATAGAAACGGTGCTCCTGCGAAAGCAGGAGCCCAGAGTCACAAGGGAAATCGCTTGCCGCCCTGGGCTCCCGCTTTCGCAGGAGCACAAGGAAGTCTGGATACCTAAGCGGAACCGCTCCGCCGTTCTCAACTATGCAGGAAGTGCATCACGTCGCCGTCATGAACGACGTACGCCTTGCCCTCGGCGCGGAGCTTGCCGGCTTCGCGCGCGCGGCTCTCGCCGCCCAGCGCGACGTAGTCGTCGTAGGCGATCGTCTCGGCGCGGATGAAGCCTTTTTCGAAATCGGTGTGGATCTCACCCGCCGCCTCGGGCGCGGTGGCGCCGGCATGGACGGTCCAGGCGCGCGCTTCCTTGGGCCCGACGGTGAAGAAGGTGAGGAGGTGAAGGAGCTTGTATCCGGCGCGGATGACGCGGGCGAGGCCGGTTTCCTCCAGCCCGAGTTCGGCGAGGAATTCGCCGCGATCCTCTGCGGGCATGGTCGCGATTTCCGCCTCGATCGCGGCGGAGACGATCACTGCCTCGGCGCCCTCAGCCTTGGCCTTTTCGAATACGCGTGCCGAATGCGCGTTGCCATCGGCGGCGTTGGCCTCTTCGACATTGCAGACATAGAGGACAGGCTTGGCGGTCAGCAACTGGGCCTGCGCGAACACGCGCGCTTCCTCGGCATCCCTGGGCTGGGTCAGCCGCGCCGGCTTGCCGTCGCGCAGCAGGTCGAGCGCTTGGCTCAAGACGCTCGCGGCGATCTTCGCTTCCTTGTCGCCCTGCGCCGCCTTCTTGGCGAAATTGGGCACGCGCTTTTCGAGACTCTCCAGGTCGGCGAGCATCAATTCGGTCTCGACCGTCTCGGCATCGGCGATCGGATCGATCTTGCCCTCGACATGGGTGACGTCGCCGTCCTCGAAGCAGCGCAGCACATGGACGACCGCGTCGACCTCGCGGATGTTGCCGAGGAACTGGTTGCCCAGGCCTTCGCCCTTCGACGCGCCGCGCACCAGCCCGGCGATATCGACGAAGGCGAGCTGCGTCTCGATGATCTTGGCCGATTGCGCGATCGCCGCGAGCTTATCGAGCCGCGGATCGGGCACCGCGACATTGCCCACGTTAGGTTCGATCGTGCAGAACGGATAATTAGCCGCCTGCGCCGCCGCCGTCTGGGTCAGCGCGTTGAACAAGGTCGACTTGCCGACATTGGGAAGGCCGACAATGCCGCAACGGAAACCCATGTAATTCGTCCTCAAGCTTTCGGGGGAAGGCCCCGGCGCCTACTCGCCCGGTCGCGCGCTGGCAAGGATGGGGCGATCCTGAGTGAGCATGAGCGGCGGCCCGAACATCAGCTCGGGCCGCTGCGGGCTTCCTCAGGTCGAGAGCCGCTTAGTGTTTATGATCGCCGCCGTGGCCATTTTCACCGCCGCCCCTCGGCGCGGTCGGAACGGCGGCGCGCGGTGCCGCGCGAGCCATTTGCGGCGCGGGTCTAGCCATTTGCGGCGCGGGCCGAGCCATTTGCGGTGCAGGGCGGGCCATTTGCGGCGGGCGCGGCTGGAAAGCCGGTCGGTTCATCTGCGGCGCCGGACGCATCCCGCGATCGCCGCCCCCGCCGAAACGCGGTGCCTGTGGTCGAGGCGCGGCGATCTGCGGTTGCGGGCGCGGCGCCTGGAAGCGCGGACGATCGTTGCCGCCATTGAACTGCGGCTGGAAGCGTGGCGCCGCTGCACGCGGCTCGGGACGTGGAGCCGGCATTTGCGGGCGCCCGCCACCGCGGCCGATCTGAGACTGCGCGCGCGGGGTAGTGACACGCGGCTGCGGCTGCGTGCGGAAGCCAGGGGCATTGCCGCGCATCCCATGATCGCCGCGCATGTTCGCAAGCTGGGCGCGGTCAGGATTGCCCCGGGGGCTGGCGACACGCGGCGGATTCGGTTGACCCTGAGGCCGCGGCGCGAAGCCACCGACAGGGGCGTTGCCCTGCGGCTCGCGACTCGCGCGCATCGGTCCCGCACCCGGGCGTTGCTGCTCGCGGGCAGCGATGATCGCCTGACGACGCGGGTCGTTGGCTTGCGGCGCAACGGCATTCGGTGCCCGGTTGCCCGGCTCGATCCGCTGGCGGTTAGCGAACAGGCCCTGCGGCATGTTGGGCGCGCCGCGATTGGCTTGCGCCGCGTCAGCCAAACGCACGCGATCGTCCCTGGCCGGCAGGAAGCGCTTCTGGTCGCGCGCCCAGCTTGCCGAGGACCAGGTCGCGGGGATGGCGCGCGGCGGCGGAGGGCTGCGGAACGAATCGTCGCGCCATGCCGCGAAACGGCGGGCGTCGGCCTGACGGCGAATGCCTTCCTCGCGCCAGTAATTGGCCTGGCTCGGGCCGACGCGGCTGCTATAGTCGCGCCATTGCGGCTGACGGTCGCGTGTTGCGTACCAACGCGCCTGGGCCGCGGAAATCGCCGCGCTGCGCGCCTCCCAATTGGCTGCGCTGACCGCGCGCCGGTCGGCACGGCGGGATGCCAGATACAAATCGCGCCCGCGCGTCAGATAGCGGCCGGCATAATCGAGCCGCGCGCCGTAATCCGAATACGGTACGACCGAACCATAGCTGTCATAGACCACCGCCAATTGGCCGTTGTCATAGCCATAGCCATAATAGGGATCGCGGACGAAATAGGGTTCGTCGGCGCCGGGACGGTAATAATAAGAGCGATAGCCGTTATCGACTGGCTCCAGGAAGACGACGGATTGGTCATAGCCTTCCCACGCCCAGGGATCGGCACCGTCGTAATCGAAATAATAATCCGGCGGCGCGTCGCTCAGCACGCGCTGATAGTCGTAAGCGGCGTTGGCATAGCCGTAAGTATCGCGCGGATTAGCGACGCGCACGGTGCGCACCGGCTTCGCCTCGGGCAGTGCCGCGACTTCGGGCGCGGTCGGCCAAGCGGTCGACGGGCTGGCGTCGAGCGGCAACGTCGCGGGGAGCGCCGGCGGGGCCGCCGCCGTCATCTGCTGGTCGTTACCCTTGCCGCACGCCGACAGCGCAGCGGCGAGCGCGATGGTCGCCGCGGTCGCAAGCCCGCGGTGACGGAAAATGGTCTGGTTCACGGCGTCATACTCCACTCGATGCCCACCCGAACGGACAAGAATACTGCCGCGTTCCTTAATCGGTGCTGGCCCGGCGGTTCATCGGGGAGTCGGGTCATGTCCCGAAGGTGACATGCCCCTCGGCGTCGATCGGCCAGGCGGGGTTGTGCGCGATTTCCCAGACATGGTTGTCGGGGTCGGCAACATAGCCGCGAAAGCCGCCATGAGGTGGCGCATCGGGCTGGCGCAACACTGTCCCGCCGTGCACGGCCAGGCGATCGACCAGCGGGGCGACATCGGCCTCGCATGCGACATTGTGTGCCAGCGCGATTGCGGGGGACCCGCCGTCGGCGTCGCGTTGCATGTCGGCGGCGAGTCGGTCCTTCAGCCATAGACCGAGCATCAATCCGTTCATCTGGAAGAACAGGATCTCGTCCGACTCGAACACCGGCTTCCAGCCGAATCCGTCTTCGTAGAAGCGTCTTGAGCGAGGCAGGTCACCGACGCCAAGCGTCACCACCGATATCTGTTGCTGGACCATAACTGGCTCAAACGCGTCACTTTGCCCATGTCTCCGGACGCTCGCCAATCACTTCTGCCGATCGGCAAAAAAGTAGCGATATTGATGTGTTGCGTCCGGACCAAGGGCATGACACTCTCCATGAATGAAGCGCCGGCCGGGGGGAAAACGGGCGGCGTTTCGAGGGGATAATCGATGGTCATCAGGGCGATTTGTGCCGGTTTCTTGATCGGCGCGCTGGCGTGCACATTTCAGCCGGCTCAGGCCCGTAACACCCAACCCGCAGTGTTGAAGCCCGCACCGAAAGTCGTGGCGCGGGTGAGGGTAGGACTGTTGCCCACCAGGTCACCCCGACTGGGGCCGCAGATCGTCTATCGCGGCGGCTATACGCCGCTGGACGACATGGTCCGTCCGCGCTTCGTCGGCGGCATGATCGATCTCTATCCGACCGAGCGATCGGGCATCCGACTGTCGGTCGGCACGCGCTATTTCGCGCGACCCAATTTCTGGATTGCGGCCGAACAGGCAACCGGCGGCATTCTCTACGACCCGCACATGACTCGCGGCGGACGCAGCTTGTCGCGCGGGTTCCGCCGCTCCACGCCCGCAATGACCCTGGGCTATGACCGCGAGGTATCGAGGGGGCTCGTCCTGGGTCTCGAAGGCGGCGCGCTCAGCGATCGCGCGATCATGCCGACGCGGCCGAGCCGCTGGAGCGCCGCTGGCGTGCGCGACGGCGGATTCGGCCTCAATCCCGTGGCCACGGCGTCCGCGCGGTTCGCTTTCTGATCAGCGCTTGAGTGCGGACCCTAGGCCGATACCGCCAACCGGCTCGGTTTCCGCACTCGAATCGAACCCCGCGATCAGCGGCCGAGCCTTGGCGATCGCTGCCTGAACCTGTGGCAGCTTCAGCGAGGCGTCGTGATGCTCCTTGCTGTCCCATGCCTCGGTGATCCAGATCGCGTCGGGGTCCTTCACATCCTTGGCGACGATATAGCTCAGGCAACCGGGCATGCCGCCGGAACTCTCGAGCAACAAGGCGAGCAGCTCGTCGCGCTTGCCCGGCTGTGCCTTCATCCGCCCGAGCATGCCGTACATCGCAATTCCTTTCGCGCTCATCGCGACCGTCGGCAACATCGTCGCCGCAGCCGTCACGCCCAACATCATGCGTCGATCGATCGCCATGCGGGCAGTCTAGTCTCTGTTTCAGCAAAGCTGAAACGGTTGCGGTGCCAGCCCGCTCCCCCACCCGGCCGCCCAACAGCGTATTCTATGGGCGGCCGGGTGGGGGAGCGGGCTGGCACCGATACAGCGCAGCTGAAAACGACTCTATCGCGCGATCAGCGATAGTTGAAGCTGATGCTGATCCGGTCGTGTTTTGCCGCATTGGGCATCACTTCATGACGCAGCCAGCTTTCCCACAGGAACACGCTGCCCTCGCTCGGTTCGGCATAGACGAAGGTGCCGGGGCGTGACGGCGCTGCCATCATCAGAGGCAAGCGCGGATCCTCGAGCTTGAGCGCGCCCGATCCCGGCGGCACCGCGACATAGAGAGTGCCCGAGACGATCGAATGCGGGTGAATATGCCCCGAATGCGTGCCGCCCGGCCTGAGGACATTGACCCACAAACTGTCGAGCTTGAGCTTCTTGCCGAGTTCGAAGCCGCATTGCTTGGCGAACGCCGCGACATGGCGGTCGAGCAGCTTGACCAGATCGGCGAAGCGCGGATCCCTGAACGGCAGATCGTTGAGCGAGGCGTAGGACGTATAGCCGCGATAGCCATGCTCCTTCGACCAGCCGCGCCCGGCGCGATCCTGTTCGGCGAGGTCGCGGCAGGCATCGCCGAGCTCGGCGATCAGCGCATCGTCGCCAAGCGGCGCGTCATAGAAGCAAGTGGCGAAGAGGTCGCGGACGGTCACGCGGCACGGCGAAGCACGCGCCGCCGGGCGATGCAAGCACCTATCGGACGGCGGCGGTGGCCGGGACGGTCGCGGGGAGGACCCCGGCCGACGCCGTAATCAGCATACCCCCGATCAGCAGGCCGCTCGCCAGCGCAGTCAACAGAAACGCAGGCTTCACGACTCACTCTCCTCCTGGACCTCGGCCAGCGAAATAGGCGAGCAATCCTGCCTGATATTGGATGGATTCGACGGGCAGCCTGCCGGACGTCGCTTTCTAGTCCTGCAGCCGCAGTGCCAGGTCACTCATGAACCGCGCGTCGTCGCCTTTGGCTAGCCAATCGGCCCCGGCGGCGAGCGCGCCGAGCAGGTCGGTCAGCGGCTCGATCTCGCTTTTTGCATAATTTCCAAGCACATGGCCGGTCACGCGATCCTTGTGGCCGGGATGGCCGATACCAATCCGGACGCGACGAAAGGCGTCGCCGATATGCTGGATGGTCGACCGAATGCCATTATGCCCCGCCGCCCCGCCACCGCGCTTGACGCGGACTTTGAACGGATCGAGGTCGAGCTCGTCGTAGAAGACGGTCACGTCTTCGGGCTCGAGCTTGTAGAAACGCATCGCTTCGCCGACCGAACGGCCGCTGTCATTCATGAAGGTCGCGGGCTTGAGCAACAGGATCTTGTCCGATCCGATCCGGCCTTCCTGCGTCCAGCCTTGGAACTGCTTCTTGACCGGCCCGAAGTCATGCACCTCGGCGATCGCGTCCATCGCCATGAAGCCGACATTGTGCCGGTGCATCGCATATAGCGCGCCGGGATTTCCGAGGCCGACCCAGAGTTGCATGGAATATCCCTAGACGCGAAAGGGGCGCCCGATCCAGTGGATCGCGGCGCCCCAATCAATTCGGCAGTAAAGCAGACGCTTACTCGGCGTCGCCTTCCTTGGCCTCGCCATCGGCGGCGGTTTCCTCGGCCTCGGCTTCAGCCTCGACTTCGGCGGCATGCTCGGCCGATGCTTCCTCGGCCAGCGCGGCTTCTTCAGCCGCCTGCTCGACCGCTTCCGACTTCAGCGCCGACGGCGCGACGATCGTGGCGATGGTGAAGTCGCGATCGTCGATCGCCGAGGTCGCGCCCTTGGGCAGCTTGACGTTCGAGATGTGGATCGCGTCGCCGACGTCGAGGCCCGCCAGCGAGATCTGGATTTCGCTGGGGATGTCAGCGGAATCGACCACCAGTTCGAGCTCGTGACGGACGACGTTGAGCACGCCGCCCTTCTTGATGCCCTTGGACTCTTCCTCGTCGATGAACACGACCGGCACGTTGACGTGAACCGTAGTGTGCGCGCCGATGCGCAGGAAGTCGACATGGATCGGACGATCGGTGACGACGTCGAACGCGACATCCTTGGGCAAGGTCCGCGTGGGCTTGCCGTCTACGTCGATCATCACGACGGAATTCATGAAATGCCCGGTCATCAGCTGGCGGACCAGCTCCTTCTCTTCCACGTGGATCGAGAGGGGGTCCTGCTTGTTGCCGTAGATAACGGCGGGCACGCGGCCATTGCGGCGCAGATCACGTGAGGCTCCCTTGCCTCCACGGTCGCGCGTCTCGGCGGCGAGCGTCATTTGGTCGCTCATGGTAATCTCCGATATGCGGTTTGCTTGGATTTCCGCGCACGCCTCCAGGGATGACCATGCACGGAAGCGCGCGCCTGTAGCCGGAAGAGGCGGGGAGCGCAAGGGTAGGTTCTTGCGCGGGTTCGTTTGAGTTTGTCCGCCCGAACCCCTATCGCCGCTCATCAGGACCGCCCGATGGTGGTCGATACACGGAGAAATTAGATGGCCGGCCCGCAGGATAAAGCATGGAGCGAAGGCTATGCCGCGGGCAAGCGGGGCAGGCCGGAAACCGTATCACCCTATAAGAAGGGCGCGTTCAGCATCGCCTGGCAGCAAGGTTGGCAGATTGGGGTCAAGGCGCGGGACGACAAGGAAGCCTGAAAGGGACTGATAATCAACGGCTAGGCGGCGGCTTTAATGCGCCGCCTATTCGATCCGCTCGACCTTCAGTCTGCGTGCGGCGAGCATCGTCGGCAGCGCATAGGGCCCAGCCATATGCCCCAGCCCGACCGCGACCAGCACGGTGCCCGGTTGTTTCATCCGCGCGGCGATCCATTGCGCCCAGCGATTGTTGCGCTGACCGACGAGTTTTCCCTCCAACGGCGTGCACTCCGCCGTCTTCTCGAGCAAGGTGATATTGCCGCTCGTCCAGGCTTTTAGTGTTTCCCCGTAATTCTCTTTTCCCGACAAAGTGTTTTCCAGCATTTTCCTTTGGTCGGATTCGGGAAGAGAATCGAGCTGATCGAGTTGTTCTTTTGTATGATAAAACGCCGTTCGCGTTTTCCCAGCCTCCTCGAACTCGCTCCAGAGTTTCTCCTCTACCCCTTCGCGCATTGTGGCCCCGGCCGCAATCGCATCGCCCGTCGCCAGCGTGGTTGCCAAAGCCCAATCCTTGTAGTCGTCCAGCGTTTCTCGGGCGATCCCCGACCGCTCGATCATCGCGTCCAGGATCGGGCGTTTCCCCGGGGAAACACGTTCTCCCACCGGCTTGAGATTTGCGCCCTGTGCCATTGCCTGAAAGTCGACCGACTCCTCCGGGGAACTTTCGAGCACCAAAGTATCGGACGTGGCGATGGCGCGGTCGATCAGCGGCGTTCGCCAATTGATGTTGGGGGGGAGCAAGTGAATGCTGCCGAGCAGGTAGATCGTCGTATCGCCATCGCTGACGCGCCACATCGCCGGCCGCGCCTCGATCGGCGGCTTGCCGCAGCCGGCGAGCGCCAGCAGGACGGCGCCGAGCGCAGCAAGGCGCTGGCGCCAGCGTGCCATTAGTAGGCGACCCGTTTCGCCTTGATCTTCAGCGCCTTGAGCTGATCGATCACGCTCTTGTCGCCGGCCAGATGACCGGCGCCGACGGCGATGAACACCGTGCCGGGCTTATCGAGCCGCGCCTTGATCCACTGCGCCCAGCGCGCGTTGCGGTCGAACAACAGGGTCTTGGCGAGTTCGGGAGAATCGTCGAGGCCGTCATTCATATACTTGGCCAGCGCATCAGGATCGCCGCGCGACCAAGCGGAAACCATTCCGTCCATCGTCTCCGCGGTCTTGGGCAGATCCTTGAGCGTCGATTCGAGGAACTGTAATTGCACCTTGTCGGGCAGCCCGGCGAGATAGCCAATCTGCTGCTCTGGCGTCTCCAGCCCCGCGACCGTCTTCTTCTCAGTCGTCGCGGCGGCGGTCAGCACGGTTTCGGGGCCGCTCTTGGGATCATAGCCCAGCTTCATCAGCGGCAGCAGCGACAAATTGGTAGCGACGAACCAGGGTTGCGCGTGATCGAACGCGGCGGGCGGGATGCCGAGGCTGCTCATGGCGTTGAGATAGAGCGGCCGGTCTGCCTCTGGCAGGCGCTCGGTCAGGATCGGGCCATTCAAGCTATACGCCTTGCTCAACACGATATTCTGCATCGTCGCCTGATCGGGCTGGACCATTTCGAGCACCAGCTCATCGCTCGCGTCGAACGCTTTCTTCACGCCGTCATCGAACCAGCTGAGGCCCGGCTTGAGGACATGGATCGTGCCGAACAGATAGATCGTCGTGTCCTTGTCCTTCACCACCCACAAGGCGGGATCGGCATCGACGGTCTTGACCCCGGGCGTGGCCGGGGCCGGCCTCGCGGCAGGGGCTGCCTGGCCGCTCGCGAGGGAGGGGGAAAGGGTGGCGAGCGCCAGGGCTGCCGCGCGGAGAGCGCGTCGAAAGAGAGCGAGCATAGTGTCTCCATATAGATGGCGGCGGCTGATCGGAAAGGGCCGCCCCGAAACGGGATGGGCCGAGGTCAGCGATATTTGGCCCAGAACCAGATGACGGTGGCGATGACCGCGGTCGCGACATAGATCAGCACGCCGTCGGGCGCCGCGACCAGTCCGCCGCGCCAGAGCAGCCACCAGACCGGCGCGCCGACCCAAAAAGCGTGGATCGCGACGAGCGCGCCCTTGTCGTACGCGGCCGCTTCCTGCTCATCGACCACGCGCAGATACCAATAGAGCGACAATGCCGGGGTAAGCACCCCGACCAGCAAGGCGAGCACGATCGCGATGACCGGCGACAATGGGCTGTCGAGCAACGCCAGCGGACTGCTTGCCGGCGTGTCGTGATGCAATACCAGGACCAGGCCGATCACTGCTCCCAGCAAGCCGGCAACGACCCTGACCAAGCGATTGCGGTTCTCGCGCGGCGTGGGTGCTCCCGCCGCGACATCCGCCGCTCGCATCGATCGGATCGCGCGCCAGCCGCCATAAAGGCAGCCCAGCACGAACAGCGCCGCGCCGGCGAGAATGGCGATATCACGCATCGACAGCGTACCGTTGGGATCCTCGCTGAAGGCGGTGAGGAAGCCCACGATCAAGCCGGTGCCACCCAGAACGCCTATCGCGGCCAGTACGATCAGCGCGATACGTCCAGCCAGCGCGGCGAAACCGAGGCCGGTCGCGTCCTTATCCACGGCGCTCTCCATCATCGAAAATCTCCTCGATCGGCAACTCGAACAAGCGGGCGATCTTGAAGGCGAGCGGCAGTGACGGGTCGTATTTCCCCGTCTCGACCGCATTCACCGCCTGGCGTGAGACGTCGAGCCGGACGGCCAGGTCGGCCTGGCTCCAGTTACGCTCGGCTCTCAACACTTTGAGGCGGTTCTTCATCTCGTTCCTCGCCCGACTCGCTAGTGAATGTCAGGTTTCCATGACTAAATGACAGTGTTCACTGACTATGTCAACAACACCTGACAAAAAGTCGCTAAAGCGTGACTTCGCGTGTGCAGCATGGTTCTTGACCGGCCCGAAGCGCTCGGCCAAAGCCGCCGCGTGACCGACCAGCCTCTATCGTTCCAGCGAATGATCCTGACGCTCCATGATTATTGGAGCCAACGCGGCTGTCTGATTCTCCAGCCCTATGACATGCGGATGGGGGCGGGGACCTTCCACACCGCGACGACGTTGCGTGCGCTCGGGCCGGACCCGTGGAATGCCGCCTTCGTCCAGCCGTGCCGTCGCCCGACCGACGGCCGCTATGGCGAGAATCCCAACCGGCTGCAGCATTATTACCAGTATCAGGTGATCCTGAAGCCGAGCCCGCCCGATCTCCAGGATCTCTATCTCGGCAGCTTGGCCGCGATCGGGATCGATTTCACAAAGCACGACATCCGCTTCGTCGAGGACGATTGGGAATCGCCCACGCTCGGCGCCTGGGGGCTGGGCTGGGAGGTGTGGTGCGACGGGATGGAAGTGACCCAGTTCACCTATTTCCAGCAAATGGGCGGCTTCGACTGCAAGCCGGTCGCGGGCGAGCTGACCTATGGGCTCGAGCGGCTGGCGACCTATATTCAGAACAAGGACAGCGTGTACGACCTCGCGTATAACGACGCGATCGGCAACACGCCGCAGCTGACCTATGGCGATGTGTTCCATGAGAATGAGGTCGAGATGTCGACCTGGAACTTCGAGGTCGCCGACACCGAAACCTTGTTCGACCTGTTCCGCAAGGCGGCCGCCGAATGCGAGAATTGCCTCAACCACAAATTGCCGATCCCTGCGTACGAGCAGGCGATCGAGGCGAGCCACATCTTCAACCTGCTCAACGCGCGCGGGGTGATCTCGGTCGCCGAGCGCCAGGCGTATATCGGCCGCGTCCGCGACCTGGCTAAGGGGTCTTGCCAGGCGTGGATGGAGAAGAATGGGTGGGCGGCGTGATGGGGACTGTCCCAAATCCTCCCCGGGACGGGGAGGGGGACCGCGCAAAGCGCGGTGGAGGGGGCGCGCCAAATCTACGCCGCCCTGAGGTGTACGAAGCCCGCTCCGCCCGCCGCAAGATGAGTCTGCCCGAAGTTCTGCTTTGGCAAAGGCTCAAAGGCTCACCCCAAGGGATCGCTTTCCGCAAGCAGCATCCGATCGGCGGCTATCGCGCCGACTTCTACTGCCCAGCCGCCAAGCTTGTCATCGAAGTCGACGGCGCTGCTCACGACATGGGTGATCGCCCCGAGCGCGACGTCGAACGGACGAAGTTGTTGGAGGCGAAGGGTTATCAGGTGCTCCGCATTCCCGCGACCGATGTTCTGCGTGATGCCGACGAAGCCGCCCAATCGATCGTGTCGTTTGCCGCCCGCCCCCTCCACCGCGCCTCCGGCGCGGTCCCCCTCCCCGTAAACGGGGAGGATTTGGCGTGACCGATTTCCTCCTCGAACTCCGCTCGGAGGAAATCCCCGCGCGGATGCAGGACAAAGCGCGCGACGATCTCGCCCGGCTGTTCACCGCCGAGCTCGAGAAAGCCGGCCTGCGCGCTGACGCGATCGTCACCTTCGCCACGCCGCGCCGGCTGGCGCTGATCGCGCGCGATCTGCCCGAGGCGACCGAAGCAGTCAGCGAGGAGATCAAGGGCCCGCGCGTCAGCGCGCCGCCCCAGGCGCTCGAAGGCTTCCTGCGCAAGACAGGCCTCACCGCCGATCAATTGGTCGAGCGCGACGGCGTGCTGTTCGCGGTGATCGACAAGCCCGGCCGCGACACCGCCGAGGTGCTGGCCGAGGCGATCCCGGCGATCGTCCGCGCCTTCCCCTGGCCCAAGTCGATGCGCTGGGGCGAGGCGTCGTCCTCGACCGAGAGCCTGCGCTGGGTGCGCCCGCTGCACGGCATCGTCGCGCTGTTCGGCGACCAGATCGTGCCGGCCGAGATCGCCGGTGTCCAATCGGGCGCGGTGACGCTGGGCCATCGCTTCCACCATCCGGGACCGATCACGATCGGCTCGGCGGCGGATTATGCCGAGAAGCTCCACGCCTGCCACGTCATCGTCGATCAGGACGAACGCCGCACGATCATCCGCGACAAGGCGACCGCGCTGGCCGACGCCGTCGGGCTCGAGCTGATCGAGGACGAAGGGCTGGTCGCGGAGAATGCCGGGCTGACCGAATGGCCGGTGCCTTTGCTCGGTCGCTTTGACGAGGATTTCCTGGGCGTCCCGCCCGAGGTGATCCAGCTCACCGCACGCGTGAACCAGAAGTATTTCGTCTGCCGGGATAAGGCGGGCCAGCTGGCCAATGCGTTCGTCTGCACCGCCAATATCGATGCGGCCGACGGCGGGGTGAAGATCGTCGACGGTAACCGCAAGGTGCTGGCCGCGCGGCTGAGCGATGCGCGGTTCTTCTACGAGACGGACCTCAAGATGCCGCTCGAGGAGCAGGCTAAGAAACTCGAGAAGATCGTGTTTCATGAGAAGCTCGGGACGGTCGCCGACAAGGTCGAACGCGTCGCCAAGCTGGCGCGCTGGCTGGTTGAAGAGGGGATAATTCCTCTCCCTGTGGGAGAGGAAGGGGCCCGCTCGGCGCAGCCGAGTGGGAAGG
>NZ_BCYU01000065.1 GCF_001598355.1 Sphingomonas asaccharolytica NBRC 15499 | reverse complement strand
GCTTCACGGTGACGAAGACGGGGACGACCTCATCGAGCTATTCGGTCAATTATGTCGCCGGCGGCGGCACTGCGATATCAGGCACCGACTATACTGCGACGTCGGGCACGCTGACTTTTCCGGCGGGCAGCTCGACGAGCCTGCCGATCACGGTACCGACGCTCCCTGACAGCGTGATCGAATCGCCTGAAACCGTGCTGGTCACCTTGTCGGCGCCGACTGGCGGGGCGACGATCACAACATCGCAGGGCTCAGGTACGATCAACGACGTCCCGCCGCCGCCATCGTTCGCAATCGGCAACGCGACCGCGGTGTCGGAAGGTAGTCCGCTGACCTTCACGGTGACGAAGACGGGCACGACCTCGTCGACCTAATCGGTCAATTACGCGACCACGGGTGGCACTGCTACGTCGGGCATCGATTACACCGCGACGTCCGGAACGATGATCTTCGGGCCGAGCGGCACGTCGAGCCAAACAATCACGGTGCCGACGCTCACCGATAGCGTGGTCGAATCGTCCGAAACGGTGTTGGTCATCCTGTCCTCGCCTACCGGCGGAGCAACAATCAGTGCCTCGCAAGGCTCTGGTACCATCAACGATAGTACCCCAAGCAATCTTCCGCCCGTCGCGAACGCGGACACGACCTCGTTCGAGTGCAGCATATATCAGACCGTCAACCTGGTCGCGAATGACACCGATCCGGAAAACAATGTGCCGCTCCATCTGGTGTCGATCACCGGCCCAGGCTCGGCCACGGTGACCAGTACTACGTCCGTAACCATCGGCGAGCACACCTCCGGCACTTTCACGTTCAGTTACGTCGTCTCGGATAGCCTGGGTGCGACCTCGACGGGTCAACTCACCGCAACCGTGACCGGGCTGGCTTCGCAATGCGTCTCGTTTTGACGGCTCCGAGCGAGCTTCGTAAGCAACGGCGTCGTGGCCAGTTACACGTTCAACGAGGCCGACAACGTACCGACGTGAACCTGACTGTCGCAAGCGCTGGCAACCTTAAGCTCGCCGGCTCGCCTAATCCACTTCTGCCGTAATGCGGCCCGGCACTCAAAGAGAAGCGCATTAAAGAGGGGGTTTCCGTGGCTCATCGACGTTTGAACCGTGCCGGTTTGCTGATTTCGAGCAGCATGCTCGTGGCGCTAGCCGTTACAAGTGCGGCCAAGGCGCAATCGACACCGCCAGCGCCGGCCCCGCCGTCAAGGTCTCCGATCGACGAAAACGGCGTGAACGTCGCCACCGGCCAAATACAGATACCGACTGGCGAACTGGCCATCGGCCCTCTGACACCTGGTCAGCTAAGATATGGGGGCTATACGTTCGGAGCCAACAGCACAAATTCGAACACCATTGCAATTTCCACATCCGGGCAGGTGATACTTGGCTCGGTGGGAAAGTCGTTCAGCGATGGCATCGCGACAGATGGCTCCGGCGATAAATTTGTAGGAGGAATCTACATTGCGCGAGACGGCACAAAAATAGCATTTAGCAATTCTATGCTCGGTACGGGCAGCGGCAATCTGTATATAAATATTTACGCTGGCGGATTGGTTAGTTACCTTGCGACTGGTATTACCTATCCCAACGGAGAGAAGATTACATTCAATTATAGAGTGGATTCCTCATCGTCTTATAGCGGTGCAGGATTCTACATCTATACTAAATACGTTCGACTGCAGTCCGTAACGAGCAATCGAGGATATCAGTTAAAATACAATTACGCAAATAACGCGAATGGCGATCAGTTTAGCGCCTCGACATGGTTGAATCTCGTGAGCGTGACGGGAATAAACAACGCCGTGGACTATTGTGGCCCGGTTGTGGATACCTGCTCCGGATTAACTGGCTCGTGGCCATCTTTGTCATTTTCTTTATCAGGCTCCGTAACCTCTATCACCGATCCGACTGGCGGGGTTGCTGGCATCACGTGGGACTCAAGCAGCCGAATAGTGGGAATCCGCCGACCCACCGCCTCTGTCAACAACGTAACGATATCGTACGACGCGAGCGGGCGCGTGTCGTCGGTTACGAAAGACGGCGTGACATACGGTTATTCGTTCTCCCTGTCGGGGGCGACAATGACGGGGGTTTTGACCGGACCCAACGGTACGATCCGAACGACGGTGGCCAATGCCACTACGGGTGCAGTGGCAAGCGTCACTGACGCTTTGAACCACCAAACCGCGTATCAGACGGACGGCTTCGGTCGAGTGACGCAGGTCACCTACCCGGAGGGCAATTACGAGACTTTCACTTATGATGACCGAGGGAACCTCACACAGAGGGCCTCGGTTGCCAAGGCCGGCAGCGGCCTTGCGAACATCGCGACATCCGCCGGATATGACGCGACTTGTACAAACGCGGTCACTTGCAATCAGCCAAATTGGACGCGGGACGCGAATAACAATCAAACGGATTTCACATACGATACGACCCATGGAGGGTTGCTGACGGTCACCGCGCCAGCGGCCAGTTCGGGGGCGACGCGGCCACAGACGCGCTTCAGCTACACTCCGCTGCAGGCGTATTACAAGGATGGCACTGGTTCGATCGTGGCCTCAGGAGTGCCGATCTACCTTCAGACAGGCAGCTCGACCTGCAAGACGCAGGCGAGCTGCGCCGGCACTGCCGACGAGACCAGGAAAACGGTCGATTACGGCCCTCAAACCACCGGAGTTACCAGCAATCTGCTCCCGGTTTCCCAAACGGAGGCTGCAGGGGATAACTCGCTGAGCGCAACCGCGACTTATTCCTATGATCCGGTCGGCAACCAGATAGCCGTGGATGGTCCGCTGGCCGGAGCGACCGATACGACACGCATACGCTATGACGCAGCGCGACGTGTTGTGGGCGTCGTCAGCCCCGACCCCGATGGTCCCGGCGGACTCCTTCCAAGGGCCCAGAGAACTACATATGACGCGGATGGCAAGGTCACGACGACTGAACTCGGTACGGTGGCCGATCAATCCGACAGTGCCTGGACCGGCTTCTCCTCTCTGCAGCAATCCGTCACCACTTATGATGTCAATGCTCGCGCCGTACGCCAGGAATTGAAGTCCGGGGGCGTGACCTATTCGCTGACGCAAACGGGCTACGACGCCCTTGGCCGCGTTGATTGCGTCGCGGAGCGGATGGATCCGGCACAATGGAATTCGCAGACCGCCGCGTGCGTGCCACAAACGACAGCGGCCAATGGGCCGGACCGCGTAACCAAGATGACCTATGATGCCGCCGATCAGGTCACCAAAATACAGCCTGCTTATGGCACCACGTCCCAGTTGGACGACGTAACAAGTACCTATACCAACAATGGCAAACCAGCGAGCGTGACGGACGCCAATGGCAATAAAACCAGCTACACCTATGACGGCTTTGACCGGCTGTCGAAGACGAACTATCCCTCGACGACGAAGGGATCGGGCGCCAGCTCGATGACCGATTACGAGCAATTGACCTACGATGCCAACGGCAACGTCACGAACAAGCGGCTGCGTGATGGTGGCACGGTCGCCTTCGGGATCGACAATCTTAACCGGGTGACCTCGCGGACCGAGAATGGCTCGCTGAGCCGGCAATACGGCTATGATCTGTTCGGTCAGTTGACCAGCTCGAGCTGGGCAGGTGGTAGTTCAACCGAAACAATGGCCTATGACGCGCTGGGTCGGCTGACCTCGCGCACCGAACCTTACACGACGCTCAATTATCAATATGATGCCGCTGGTCGCCGCACGCGCCTAACTTGGCCGGACGGGCTCTATATCAATTACAATTACGATCTCGCGAATGAGATGACCACCGTCGTCGAGAACGGCTCAACGACGCTCGCCACCTACGGTTATGACAATCTGGGCCGCCGTGCGAGCCTCGTGCGGGGCAATGGCACGGCGAGCTATTACAGCTATGACGGCGCGTCGCGCCTGGCATGCCTCCGGTTCGATCTCGCTGGCGGCGGCACGCTAGACTGCACGCCGACCGCGAGCGGTCAGGACAATGCGATCACCTTCGGCTATAATCCCGCGGATCAAATCGTGTCGCGCCCTAATGCGAACACTGCCTATACGTGGACGGGCAATGTGAACGTCAACCGGAACTATAGTTCGAACGGGCTCAATCAGTACACCGCTTCGGGCAGCGTAGCCCTGGGGTACGACGGGCGGGGCAATCTCAACGCCTCAGGCAACTCGACTTTTGGCTATGACCCGCTCAACCATCTCGTGTCCACCAATGGCGCCGCCAGCACGCTGGAATATGGCTCGCTCGACGAGCTGCAGGGCTACAATCTCTCGTCCAGCACTCCTCGCTTCGCCAGTGACGGCGGCAACATCATCGGGGAGTATCTTTGGGGCGTGTCGCCCAGTCTGCAACGCCGCTACGTTTACGGCGCTGGCGCCGACGAGCCGCTGGTCTGGTACGAAGGCACCGGCACGAGTGACAAGCGTTGGCTGATCGCCGACGAGCGTGGCTCGGTCGTGGCGGTGACCAATGCCAGCGGTACATCGATCGCTACCAACACTTACGATGAGTACGGTATCCCTGCCGCGAGCAACCTAGGTCGGTTCCAATATACCGGGCAGGCGTGGCTGCCCGAGGTTGGTCTCTATTATTACAAAGCGCGGATGTACTCGCCGACGCTGGGCCGGTTCATGCAAACCGATCCGATCGGTTATGCCGATGGGATGAACTGGTATAATTATGTTGGTGGGGATCCCATCAATGGCGCAGATCCGTCAGGACTTGATGGTGTGTGGAATGGTCCGCCTCCTGTAATAACGGGGACTAGAACCTCAAACCTTACGTCACTCACCAGCCTCCCCACGATTTCGGATAATTTTGGACCCTCTCGTGCCAACCCGGATACCGTTACTGCTCAGCTCGGCCAGTACGGCACAAAGGCTCAGCGAAATCCGAAGCGGGGTAGCCGGAATCCTTGGTGTCCTAGTGAAGAGGGTGATTCTTGGGTAGATGCTGCGTTAAAAGTCAATGAATATGTTGGCTTGGGCGCGGATGCCACTTCGGTCGGTGCTGAAGTGGTTGCCGGTGCGACGCTTGAGGCTTCTCCGGTTGCCGTTGGTGCGCATGGCGTTGCATTGGCTGCCAACATAGTATCGAAAGCTTCATCGTTGGCCGCAATGCCTCTACATCTATACAAGGGGGATTATATTGGTGTTGTGGGTGATGCGGTTGGCATGATCACTGCGCATAGCGTAGGAAAACTTGCTGAACATGCTCTTGAGGCTGCGAAATTTGGGAAGGCCGCGGCCGGTGCTGTCGAGGGTGCTGCGGGAAAAGCGGGCGAGCAGGCGGGAAAAAGCAGATCGATGTGCAGTGGTTGAGAGGTTCAAATGGTTCAAATCGTATTTTTGGCGACGTTGGTTTTAGCGATAGAAGTGTTGATAGAGTATATTATACCGGCGCAGGCTAGATTATATATTCGATTAAACAAAATCAGTAGAATAGGAAGGTTAAAAGTAAAAGACGAATCTGGTTATGGATATATTAGAGCGATAAGAATAACGTTTTCCTCTGTATTAATCGCGGCTATATTATATTTTTCGATGATTAAAGTCGCGATCGTGGCGATATCTGGATCGATAATAATTTTCTTGTACGTTATATTTGTCACTTTCAGCGATTTATTATATGTTGATCATGGAAATCATATTGAGGACTAAATGGATTTCATTACCAGTTAAACTTGTGAAGTTACGAGTTGCGCGAGTTGCGGTGATAATTACTAATTACGGTGACACGTGCAATAACCCCTTTACTCCATGCCAGGCAAAGCTAGCCTAACTCGATGGCCCGCCTTGTGCGCATCGTGCTCCCCGGCATTCCCCACCACGTGACCCAGCGCGGCAATCGCCGCGAGCGGGTGTTCTTCGAGGACGGCGACTACGAGCTCTATCTCGACCTGTTGTCCGACGCGGCGACTCGGTCGGGGGTGGCGATCTGGTCTTATTGCCTGATGCCCAACCACGTCCACATCATCGCCGTGCCGAGCGACGAGGACGGGCTGCGGCGGACGTTCCGCTATGTCCATCGCCATTACACGGGATACATCAACGCCCGCCTGCGGGTGACCGGGCATCTGTGGCAGGGGCGGTTCAGCTCGGTCGCTATGGATGAGGCGCATCTGGTGAGCGCGCTGCGCTATGTGGCGTTCAATCCAGTGCGGGCGCGATTGGTCGAGCGAGCGGAGGACTGGCGCTGGTCGAGCACACGGGCGCTCATCGCAGGCGAGGGCGACGGGCATGTCGATATCGCGCCGGCGCTAGAGCGGGTCGGCAACTTCGCGGCGTTCCTGGGCGAGGCGTTCGACGAGGCGATCAGCTATGCCGCGCTGCGCAAGGCCGAGAGCGTCGGCCGTCCGGTCGGATCGAAGGAGTGGCTGGAGGATATGGAAGTGCAAACCGGCCTTGTGCTTGCTCCCGCCAAGCGCGGGCCTAAGCCGAGGAAGGGTTAGGAGTATGCACGCATAACTGTAACAAGACATCGCTGAGCGCGATGAAATGACGGCGGTTTGCGCCGTCCTTTTTCGTTAGAACGAGTCCTATTCCGCCCCGACCGGAATCCCCGGCTGATTCTTCGACGTGCGGATGGTGAGCGACGTCTTGACGCTCGCCACGTTGGGCGCCGGGGTCAGATGCGTCGTCAGGATATCCTGGAACGCTTTCAGGTCGCCGGCGACGATCTTCAGGATGAAGTCGATTTCGCCGTTGAGCATATGGCATTCGCGGACCTCGGGAATCGTCGCGATGTGCGATTCGAACGCGGTCAGGTCGCGTTCGGCCTGGCTTTTCAGGCTGACCATCGCGAACACGGTGATCGGATAGCCGAGGGTGGCGGGGTCGAGTTCGGCGTGGTAGCCCTTGATCGCGCCCGCTTCCTCCAGCGCGCGGACGCGCCGCAGGCATGGAGGTGCGGTCAAGCCGACCCGGTCGGCCAGTTCGACATTGGTCATCCGTCCGTCGGCCTGTAGTAAAGACAATATCTGCCGATCGATCCGATCCAACGCCATCGCCGGTTCTCCAAGAATTTTATGCGAGTTAGCCCGATGGCCAACATAATATAATTGCTGGATTGCGCAATCGTCCCACTATGCGACGCGTCAAAATGAACCGTTTGAAGCGCGCCGTACAGCGGTTAAGAAATTCCTAAGGCGCGGCGGTTCCGCGTGACCAGAGGGCGATCCTTGCGCTTCGACGACAGTCTCGACACCGTGCTCGGCGCCGATATGGCAACATCGTTCGGCGCGCAATCGGCATGGCGTCAGCTGACCGATCTGATCGGGCGTCGGCGTGCGGCTCCCGACGCGAAGGCGATCGAGCAATTGCGGGCGATACGGTCGCGGGTACCGATGCGGGCCCGCGCGGCGAGCGCGCGCAGCCTCGCCTTTGCCAATCCGCCCGCGGAACTCGTCCGGCTGTTCGCGGAGGACGAGCCGTCGGTCGCGGCACCAGTGATCGCGGCGGCGCAGCTGACCGGCGAGGAATGGCGCGCGATGCTGCCCGATCTGCCGCCGACCTCGCGCTCGCTGTTGCGGCATCGTCGCGATCTGCCGGCTGAGACAGTGCGCGCGCTCGACAGTTTCGGGCGGTCGGATTTCGCGCTGCCGCGACCCGACAACGAGTCGGAGCTGATGACGTCCTCGATCGAGGCGGTCGCGCGCGTCGCCAGCATCGTACCGGACCGGCCGATCGCCAGCGACACGTCGCAGCGCGCCGAATCGTCGCCCAGCAGGCCGGCCAATAACGCGAGCCCAGCGCCCGCGCCAAGGGGCCCATTCCAGATCGCCGATCTGGTCGCCCGGATCGATGCCTATCAGCGCGATCATGGTGGCCTCGGACGCCCGCCGCGAGCGATCGCCAGCGATGGGCCGATCGATCATTTCTGCTTCGAGACCGACGCCACGGGCACGATCCGCTGGGTCGACGGGGCGCCGCGCGAGCCGCTGATCGGCGTGCTGCTCGGCACCGGCTCGGCGCAGGTCGACGGCGTGGTCAGCGGTGCGTTCCGCCGCCGCGCGTCGTTCGCCGATGCGCGCCTGGTGATATCCGGTGCGTCGCTCGCCGCCGGTCAATGGCAAGTGTCGGCGACACCGGCGTTCGATCCGGCCAGCGGTCGGTTCACCGGCTATCGCGGCGTGGCGCGGCGTCCGCGCGCCGACCAGCGTGCCGAACCGATGCCCAAAAGCAGCCCGTCGCCCGAGGCGCTGCGCGCTTTGGTCCACGAATTGCGCACGCCAACCAACGCGATTTCGGGCTTTGCCGAGATGATCGAAGCGCAAGTGCTCGGCCCGGCGCCCGACGCCTATCGCGAACGCGCCGCGGCGATTCGCCATGACACGCACGACCTGATCGCCGCGATCGACGATGTCGACACCGCTGCGCGGATCGAACAGGACGCGCTGGTGCTTCGCCCCGGGGTGGTCGAAGTGGCGCCACTGCTCGCCCGCGCCGCGCGCGATCTCGAGCCGTTGATGCTGCTCCGGCAATCGGTGGTCGACATCGATGCCGGCGCACCGGGGCTGGCTATAGCCGGCGACGAGGTCGCGGTTGCGCGCCTGATCAGCCGGCTGATGGCATTGGCGGTCGGTGCGAGCGGAATCGGCGAGCGGATCGCGATCAAGGCATGGTCGAAGGACGGCCAGGCGCGGATCGCCGTCGAGCGCCCGCGCGCCTTTGCCGCGTGGCCGGGCGAAGCCGTGCTGTCGCTGGAAGGCGAGGATCAGGAAGGCACGTTGCTGGGCACCGCGTTCGGGCTCAGGCTGGCGCGCAACCTGGCCGGCGAACTCGGCGGCAGCCTCAAGATCGGCGAGCAGCGCTTGACATTGCGCCTGCCGGCGGCGTTGGATCAGGGCGTGGGGCAGCTCTCTTCAAATTGACGTGGTAGACGCGTTCCGTCCGCAACCGCCGGCGGCCGGCGATCTCGTCGCCTGGCCAGATTCGTTCGGCACGCGCTTCGTCGTGTTCGTCGACACCGAAGAGGAGTTCGACTGGAGCAAGCCGCTCGCGCGCGAGAACCGGTCGGTCTCCACCGTGTCGGCACTGCCAGCCGCCCATGCGAGGTTCGCCGCGGCCGGCGTGCCGCTCGCGCTGATGGTCGACCATCCGATCGCCACCGACCGCCAGGCGATCGACCTGATCGGGCCGTTGCTGACCGGCGGTACCGGGGTGGGGACGCAGCTTCATCCCTGGGTCAACCCGCCGTTCGAGGAAGTGCTGACCCCGGCCAACAGCTTTGCCGGCAACCTGCCGCGCGCGCTCGAAGAAGCGAAGCTGGTGGCGCTTACCGAAGCGATCACGACTGCCTTCGGAACGCGGCCGACCGCCTATCGCGCCGGTCGTTATGGCCTGGGTTCGGCAAGTTTCGATCTGCTGGCGACGCATGGCTATCGCCTCGATAGTTCGATGCGGCCCGGCTTCGACTATGCGCTGGAAGGCGGTCCCGATTTCTCCGCGCTCGGCAACCACGCCTTTCGCACCGGCGGGATCGTCGAACTGCCGCTGACCACGGTGTTCACCGGCGCCGCGCGATCGGGCGGGATGGCGCTCTATCGCGCGGCAGGACGCCTCCCGAAGGGGAGGGCAGTGCTGGCGCGCTCCGGGCTGCTCCAGCGCATTCCGCTGACCCCGGAGGGCATTCCGGTGCGCGAGGCATTGGAAGCGGTTCGCGTGGCGATGGGCGAGGGCGTTCGCGTGCTGAGCTTCGCTTTCCACTCGCCGTCGCTCGCTCCCGGACACACGCCCTATGTGAAGGATGAGGCGGATCTGGCGGCATTTTGGGATTGGTGGGGCAAGGTATTTGCCGAGCTCGATCGCCTCGGCGCCAAGGCGGCAGGTCTTGACGATGTGATCGCAGCCGCGACGGCTGGCGGCGCTGGTGGGCCCGGCAGGACTTGAACCCGCAACCTAGCCGTTATGAGCGGCCAGCTCTAACCAGTTGAGCTACAGGCCCCACCCGTGAGGCGCACGACCCTAGCGGAGCTAGTGTCGAGACGCCGAACGCCGGCCGGCCTCGCGTTAGCGAGGACCGACGACGCGGGATTTACTCCCGCGTCGTCATTTAGCAAGCGACAGGAGCATCGCGCGGAAAAGTGGGCACCGGTTTTCCGCAGAAAGCGATGCGACCCACCAATAGCCCTAATGCTTTCCCCTCGTTTGCACTCGGGGTTTTTTGCGGGCGGGCGTCCGCCAGACGCCCGCTGATTCCGCAAAAATGGTCGGGGAGACAGGATTCGAACCTGCGACCCTCTGGTCCCAAACCAGATGCGCTACCAGGCTGCGCCACTCCCCGACGCGGGCGATCCTCTAGGCGGCATTGACGCAGGCGGCAACCCGGCTCGTTCACGTCGGCTCTTATGCTCGTCACCAAGAAGAAAGGGCAGCTCCCGAAGGAACCGCCCCTCTATCGCGCCGGCGGGCCAAGCCCGACGGTGCGAATATTACTTCTTGGCCGGGGCCGCGGCGTTCTTCGCTTCGGCGCGGATCGAATCGGCCGCATTGTTCAGGCTGTCGGACGCATTGCTGACAGCGGCAGCGGCCGTGTTGTTGGTGAGGTCGCTGGCCTGGTCCGACAGATTGTCGGCTTCGGCCGCCAGGTTGTCCGCAACCGCGTCGGCATTCGCCGCAGCCGGGGTCTGCGATTTGCAGGCCGCCAAGGACACCAGGCTCGCGGCGGCGAGAACAATGGCGATCTTCTTCATCTGGGTGCTCCCAAAAAGGTTACCGTCGTTTCGCAGCCGGGCCGATCTGCCCTTCGCGAAGCGAGAGGAATAACGGCGACAATGTGGCGGTCAACGACCAAATTGGTTCAACGCCGGGTTTGCGCCGAGCCGCACTCGCCGCCGCAGGCATCTTACTCGCTCATATTAGGCGTTACCGGCCCGAATTCCTCGGGCGCATTGGCGACGATCGACAGGACGGTCGTCCACGCCGCGACGTTCTGGCGCAGCTGTTCCGGGTCGATCTTGTCGAGCGTGTCTTCGGGCGTGTGGTGCCAGTCGAAATAGCGCTGGCCCGACTGGGCAAGCGTCACCGCGGGAACGCCGGCCGCGAGGATCGGGCCGACATCGGTCCCGCCACCGGCGACATCCTTGCCGCGCACGATGCCGAGCGGCGCCAGCGCCGCCGCCAGCCGATCGCCGACTGCCTTGGCCGTGTCGGGCAGGTTGGTGTTGAACCGCCAGACATTGTCGGCGCCGAAATCGGATTCGCTCGCCATCGCGAACTTCTCGCCGGCATGCGCCTTGGCATAAGCCGCGCCGCCGAAGCCGCCGGGCTCCTCCGCGCCGAACCAGACGACGCGGATAGTGCGGCGCGGGCGCGGTCCGTCGAGCAGGCGCTTGGCCGCCGCGGCGGTGATGGCGATACCCGCGCCGTCGTCGATTGCGCCGGTGGCGAGATCCCAGCTGTCGAGATGGCCGCCGATCAGGATCGTGCCGGCCTTGGGATCGGTGCCGGGCACCTCGGCGACGACGTTGCCCGATTCGGCCTCGGGCAGCATCTGCGGCGTGAGGACCAGCTTCATCGTTACCTTGTCGGTGCGTGCGAAAATGCGTTCGAGTTGCTCGGCGTCCGCGACCGACAGCGCACCCGCCGGGATCGGCGTCACGCCCGGCGTCCAATTGGTCGCACCGGTATGCGGCCAGCGGCCCTTGTCGCTGCCGATCGAGCGGATGACCGTTGCGACCGCGCCCTTCTTGGCGGCGATATTCGGACCGATGAACCGCGCCCCGCCATAAGCGCCATAGCCGCTGCCGTCCTGGGTCGCCTTCATCTGGTTGGAGATGAAGGCGATCTTGCCCTTCAGGCTGCCGTCGGGCGCAGCGACCAGGTCGGCGAGCGTCGGGAAATAGGCGACCGGCGCGGTGATGCCCTCGGGCGGCGTTGCACCCGATCGGCCGAGCGCCGCGACGACCAACTTCTGCGGGTAATGACCGACGATCTCCGCCGTCTCCGCGCCGCGCACCCAGACGGGCATCTTGTAGGTTTCGACATGGACGTTCTGGAAGCCGAGCTTCTTCAGCCGGATCACTGCCCAGGCCCGCGCGCGCGCTTCGGCCTCGGTCGCCGCCAGCCGCGGACCGACTTCGGTGGTCAAATCCTCGACGATGTCCCAGGCGACCTGGTCCTTGAGCGCGGCATCGCGTGCCTTGGCGACGGCGGGATCGACCTTGGCGGGCTCGGGCATCGCATTGCGTTGCGCGAGGGCGATCGAGGGGAGGGTGAGGGCAAGCGTGGCGACGGACAGCATCAGCGGGATGCGCATAGGTTGAGGTCTCCTGCGACGAACGGAGCCCGTAGCGTCGGACGACGCCCGGAAGGACCTGCTGCTTAGGGCCGATTCACCGGGTTGGGCAAGCCGCCGGGGGTTTCCAATCGGCCACCCAATCGCTATCTGCCCGCTCTACTTTTCCGGCAATTTCAAAACACGGAGCAACGTGCCGCCATGGCCGCCCAATACGCATATGTCATGAAGGACATGACCAAGTCCTTCCCCGGCGCCCCGAAGCCGGTGCTGAGCAACATCAACCTACAATTCTATCACGGTGCCAAGATCGGCATTGTCGGCCCCAACGGCGCCGGCAAGTCGACGCTGATGAAGATCATGGCCGGCATCGACCAGGATTATTCGGGCGAGGCATGGCCGGGCGAGAACATCACCGTCGGCTATCTCGCGCAGGAGCCGGAGCTCGATCCGAACAAGTCGGTGCTGGAGAACGTCAAGGACGGCGCGCGCAACGTCGCCGAATTGGTCGAGCGCTTCAACGCCATCTCGGCCGAGATGGGCGATCCCAAGGACGACACCGATTTCGACGCGCTGATGGAAGAGATGGGCGATCTCCAGGGCAAGATCGACGCGGTTGACGGCTGGACACTCGACAGCCAGCTCGAACTGGCAATGGAAGCCTTGCGCTGCCCGCCGTCGGACTCGCCGGTCACCAGTCTGTCGGGCGGTGAAAAACGCCGCGTCGCGCTGACCCGGTTGCTGATCCAGAAGCCGTCGATACTGCTGCTCGACGAACCGACCAACCATCTCGACGCGGAAAGCGTCGAATGGCTGGAAAACCACCTCAAGGAATATCACGGCGCGGTGCTGATGATCACCCACGACCGCTATTTCCTCGATAATGTGGTCGGCTGGATTCTCGAGATCGATCGGGGAAAGTACTTCCCGTACGAGGGCAATTACTCGACCTATCTCGAGAAGAAATCCAAGCGGCTCGAGCAGGAAGAGCGCGAGGAATCCGGGCGTCAAAAGGCGATCAAGGACGAGCTCGAATGGATCCGGCAGGGTGCCAAGGCGCGCCAGACCAAGTCCAAGGCGCGTATCGCCAAGTTCGATCAGCTGGTCGAAGCGCAGAAGAACCGTTCGCCCGGCAAGGCGCAGATCGTCATCCAGGTGCCCGAGCGGCTGGGCGGCAAGGTCATCGAGGTCGAGAATCTCTCGAAATCCTATGGCGACAAATTGCTGTTCGAGAATCTGTCGTTCACCTTGCCGGCCGGCGGCATCGTTGGCGTGATCGGACCCAACGGCGCGGGCAAATCGACCCTGTTCAAGCTCATCACCGGGCAGGAAAAGCCCGATGCCGGGACGATCGACATCGGTACCACCGTTCGGCTGGGCTATGTCGACCAGAGCCGCGATCATCTCAACGACAAGAACAACGTCTGGGAGGAAATCTCCGACGGGCTCGATTCGATGAAGGTCAACGGCTTCGACCAGTCGACCCGGGCCTATGTCGGCGCGTTCAACTTCAAGGGCGCCGACCAGCAGAAGAATGTCGGCAAGCTGTCGGGCGGTGAGCGCAATCGCGTCAACATCGCCAAGATGCTCAAGCGCGGCGGCAACGTGCTACTGCTGGACGAGCCGACCAATGACCTCGACGTCGAAACGCTCGGCGCGCTCGAAGAAGCGATCGAGAATTTCGCCGGCTGCGCCGTGGTCATCAGCCACGACCGCTTCTTCCTCGATCGCCTCGCGACGCACATCCTGGCATTCGAAGGTAACAGCCATGTCGAATGGTTCGAGGGCAATTTCGAATCATACGAGGAAGACAAGCGCCGCCGCCTCGGTGACGCCGCGGATCGTCCGACGGCGCTGGCGTACAAGAAGCTGACGCGCTGAACGATCGAAAAAGGCTCCGCGGTCAGGTGACCGCGGAGCCTTTTTGCAGCCCGACAGGGGGGAGGTCAGGCCGCTAAGCGGTAAATCTCTTCGTAAACCCTTTCACCGGCTGGCCCGCTTCGACATAGGCTTCGACATGGTCGACCCGCGCCAATGGCGGGCCAGCGCGGCACGCTTCGACCAGCGAAGCGACCGCATCCTCCTCCCCGGACGCCAATATCTCGACCGTGCCGTCGTTGCGGTTGCGCACCCAGCCGGTGACCCCCAAGGACTGCGCCTTGCGGATGGTAAAATCCCTGAAGCCGACCTGATGCACTTTACCCGACACCACGACCCGCTGCATTATCCCCATAAACTACGACCCTTTTAACGCGACCGCGGGGTTGATCCCCATCAATCGCGTTGAGTCTAGCACCGGCCGAAGTCGACCGTAGCTTTATGATCCGCAGCCTGGCGTGTCAGCGGGGCAATCCAGCGGCGGCTGCCGCGAATTTGCGCCGAACGGAAAGGTGCCGCTAGGAGCGGCGAACGAAGTCAGGAGGATATGTGCCGATATTCGCGGCTTTGCTGATCTGGTCGGCGGCCACGGCCACGGCGACGGGAGGTCTGCCCCCGGTCGACGGCGAACTGCTGCCGGTTGGCGACGCTTGCTACACCGTTCCTGGTTCGGAGCAGGGCAAATCTGCGGGCAGCATCCTGCGCCGCGTCGAGCGGATCGACGACAAGCGGTGGATGATCACGATCGCCTCGCGGTTCAATGGCGGCCCGCTGCTGACCAGCCGGATCGAAGTGGCGTTTCCCAGCCTGCGGCCGATCCGCACTATCGAGGAGACCGACGGCGAAACCAACCTGTCGGTGCGCTATCGCGACGGCAAAGCGCGCGGGATGGTCCGCGACGAGGATGGACGACGCCAAACGAGTGAAGTTCCACTGTCTGGGCCGGTCTGGGACGACGAGACGATCGAATTCGTCCTGACCGCCCTGCCACTTGCCGACGGCGCGCATTTTGACTTGCCCGTGTTCCATTTCGGTCGCGGACCCGGCGTCGCCAGGATCGACGTTCGGCACTCCATTTCGCCAGAGGGATTCAGTCGCGATCCGATTGCTGCCTGGGAAATCGAGGCCAGCACGCGATCGGATATGACGATCATCTTCCTGGTCGCGAAAGCCGATCGTCGGCTCCTGGCTGTCGAAGTGGCTGGTGTGCGCTCGGTCCTGGGCGGCGATTGTTCGGGGTTGATCCGGTGATAAAGCCGGAACCACGCTTGACGCGCCAGCGGCGCTTTCATAGCTGACGCAGCATGACTGTTCTGACCATTCTCGAAGTACCCGATCCCGGCCTGCGCGCCGTTGCCGCGCCGGTCAGCGAGGTCGATGCGTCGATCCGCACCATGCTCGCCGATATGTTCGAGACGATGTACGCCGCACGCGGCATCGGCCTCGCCGCGACCCAGGTCGGGATCGAGAAGCGCCTGGTCGTCATCGACTTGCAGGAGCCCGAGGAAGAAGGCGGCGAGCCGGTACGCAAGCCGGTCGCGTTCGTGAATCCCGAACTGTTATGGGTCAGCGACGAAATGGCGGTCTATAACGAAGGCTGCCTGTCGATCCCCGAGCAATATGCCGAAGTCGCACGCCCTGCGCGGTGCCGCGTCAAGTGGCTCGACGGCGACGCCAAGCCGCACGAGGAAGAAATGGACGGCCTGATGGCGACATGCATCCAGCACGAGATCGACCATTTGAACGGCGTGCTGTTCACCGACCATATCTCACGGCTCAAGCGCGACATGATCATGAAGAAGCTGGCCAAGGCACGGAAGGCGGCTTGATCACCGTCGAAGGCGGCTGTCATTGCGGCCACGTCCGCTTCGAGGTGCGGCTGGAAAAGCCCGAGGTCGAGTTGCTTGATTGCGACTGCTCGATCTGCAGCATGACCGGCTATCTCCATCTGATCGTTCCTGACGCAAGCTTCCGCCAGACCGAAGGACGTGCCGACGTCGTGCTGTATCGCTTCGGCTCAGGCCGCGCGCGGCACCTGTTCTGCCAGCATTGCGGGATCAAGAGCTTCTACCGCCCGCGCTCGCACCCCGATGCGATCAGCGTCAATTGGCGGTGCCTCGACGAGGATCACGGCCTGACCGCGACGATGGTACCGTTCGATGGGGTTTATCCGGTCTAGGGCTTACGCCTACTCGTCGCGTTTGGCTGCAGGCCGATGGCGGCCGATCTCGCGCGCAGTCGCATGCGGCAGGCGAGTCTCGAAATGCTTGGCGTAGACGCAGCAGCTATAGTCGCCGAGCCGAGCGCCTCGCCGGAGCCACTGCCGATACCGGAGCATATCCCCTCGATTGAAGTAGCTCATGGCGAGTGAGTGCGCTGCTCTGGCCGCTTCAGGGCCGCCGCGACGCCAAACGCGATAGTAGAGGTTGGCCGCAGTGAGGGGTTCAGCCATCGCATCGAGGTCGTCGGGATTGTTGCCTTCGGTATACCAATGGGCGAGCGCGATCATCGCCCCGTCGTGTCCGCGCAACGCGAGGCGCTGCATGATTGGAACCCAGAAGCCATGTGCGCGGCCATCCTGGATATCGAGCGCGTGGAGATAGAGACGCTCGTCGTCCATCTTAGAACAACCCCTCGATTTCTCCCGACGGGCCGATCCTGATCCCCTCCGCCGCTGGCACGCGGGGCAAGCCAGGCATCGTCATGATCTCGCCGCAGATGGCGACGACGAAGCCCGCACCGGCGGCGAGCCGTACCTCGCGCACCGGGACGATATGGCCGACCGGCGCGCCCAGTTTCGCGGGGTCGGTCGAGAAACTGTACTGCGTCTTCGCCATGCACACCGGAAGATGGCCGTATCCGGCGTCTTCCCAGCGCTTGAGCTGCGCCATCACGCTCGGCTCGGCAGTGGCGTGTTCGGCGCGGTAGAGCCGCGTCGCCACCGTGTTGATCTTGTCGAACAGCGGCATGGCATCGTCGTAGAGCGGGACGAATTGCGCCCCGCCGCCATCCGCCAGCGCGGCGACATGGTACGCCAGCGCTTCGGTACCCGCGCTGCCGTCGGCCCAATGCGTGCACAGGATCGCTTCGCAGCCATTGGCGGCGGCGATCTCGCGCACGACGCGCATCTCCTCCTCGGTATCGCTGTCGAAGCGGTTGATCGCGACCACCACGGGAATGCCGAACTGGCGGACATTCTCCAGATGCCGCGCGAGATTCACGCCGCCCAGCCGCACCGCCTCTGGATCGGGTGTGGCGAGATCGGCCTTGGCGATGCCCCCATTCATCTTGAGCGCGCGGATCGTCGCGACCACCACCGCCGCGGCGGGTTTGAGGTCGGCCTGACGGCATTTGATGTCGAAGAACTTCTCCGCGCCAAGATCGGCGCCGAACCCGGCTTCGGTCACGACATAATCGGCCAGGCCAAGCGCGGTGTTGGTCGCGATCACCGAATTGCAGCCATGCGCGATATTGGCGAACGGGCCGCCATGGACCAGCGCCGGATTGCCCTCCAGCGTCTGGACCAGATTGGGCTTGATCGCCTCGGCGAGCAGCACCGCCATGGCGCCATCGGCCTTCAGGTCGCGCGCGGTGACCGGCTGGCGATCGCGCGTATAGGCGACGACGATCCGGCCGAGCCGCACCTCCAGGTCCTCCAGGTCCTCGGCGAGACACAGGATCGCCATCACTTCGCTCGCGACGGTGATGTCGAACCCGCTCTCGCGCGGAAAGCCGTTGGCGACGCCACCCAGCGATTGCGCGATGTCGCGCAACGCGCGGTCGTTCATGTCGAGCACGCGACGCCAGACGATCCGACGCACGTCGATATCGAGCGCATTGCCCCAGTGGATATGGTTGTCGATCATCGCGGCGAGCAAATTGTGCGCGCTGGCGATGGCGTGAAAATCGCCGGTGAAATGGAGGTTGATGTCCTCCATCGGCACCACCTGGGCATAACCGCCGCCGGTAGCACCACCCTTGGTCCCGAAACATGGCCCCAGACTCGGCTCGCGCAGCGCCAGCATCGTCTTCTTGCCGATCCGGTTGAGCGCATCGGCGAGCCCGACCGAGGTGGTCGACTTGCCTTCGCCGGCGGGCGTCGGACTGATCGCGGTGACCAGGATCAATCTACCGAGGTCGCGCGGCACCGGGAGGTGCTCGCGGATCAGCTTGGCCTTGTATTTGCCATAGGGCTCGACCGCGTCGACCGGGATGCCTGCTTTGTCGGCGATCTGCTGGATGGGGTGAAGGGTCGCGGCCCGCGAAATCTCGATATCGGAGAGCATGAGGGCTTCTTAGCCGCCCCGCACGCCCGTCGTCACCCCGCGTCCGTAATGAAATTGGGACTGTCCTAGCCGGGCTGTTCGATCTATGTTCCTGCGATGATCGAGTGTCGCGGGTGAATTGTGGTTGAATTGGTGATTGCCGCGCTGGGTGCGCTCGTTGTCGGGTTGGTGATGGGTTGGCTGCTCGCGTCGCGCCGCGGCGTGGCCGAACTGGCGGCCGCCAAGGTGCATGCCGATCAGCATGACATGACGCGCCAGCAGTTGCTCGCCGTGACGGCCGAGCGCGACACGACGATGCGTGCGCTCGACGCGCACCAGGCGGCGTCGCGCGAGCGCGAGTTGGCGTTCGAGGCGCGGCTGATCGAAATCGTCGCGGCTAAAGAAGCGCTGGCGGCGCAATTCGCCGAGGTCGGACAGCGGCTGCTCGACGATGCCCAGACCAAGTTCCTCCAGCGCGCTGACGAGCGGTTCAAGGAATCCGAAGCGACCAGTGGGCAGCATCTCCGCGCCTTGCTCCAGCCGGTCCACGAACGCTTGCAGCGCTACGAAGAAGGCGTGGCCAAGGTCGAGGCCGATCGCCGCGATGCGTTCGGCACGCTCCACGGCCAGATCGAGGCGATGCGGGTTGGACAGGAATCGGTTCGCTCCGAAGCTTCCAAACTGGTCAATGCACTGCGCAATGCGCCCAAGGCGCGCGGGCGCTGGGGCGAGCAGCAATTGCGTAACGTGCTCGAGACGTGCGGGTTGAGCGAGCACGCCGATTTCCAGGCCGAAGTCAGCGTCGACGATGGCGAGGGCGGGCGGCTCCGGCCCGACGTGATCATCCGCGTGCCGGGCGGCAACGCGCTGGTGATCGACGCCAAGGTGTCGCTCAACGATTATCAGGACGCGTTCGGCGCGATCGATGATACCGAGCGCGCCGCCGGGCTGGTGCGCCACGCGGCGTCGATGCGCGCGCATGTCCAGGCGCTCGGCGCCAAGGCCTATTGGACGCAATTCGACGACGCGCCCGATTACGTGATCATGTTCGTGCCGGGGGAGCATTTCCTCTCGGCCGCGCTCGAGCAGGACCCTACCTTGTGGGATTTCGCGTTCGACCGCCGCGTCCTGCTGGCAACACCGACCAATTTGATCGCGATCGCGCGGACCGTCGCCGCGGTCTGGCGGCAGGAGAAACTAGCCGGCGAAGCGCGCCAGATCGCCGAATTGGGCAAAGAACTCTATGCCCGGCTGTCGGTGATGGGCAGCCATGTCGCGCGGCTGGGACGCAATATCGGCCTCGCCAACGACGCCTATAATGCGTTCGTCGGCAGCCTGGAGACGCAAGTGCTGACCCAGGCAAAACGGTTCGAGGATTTCAATATCGATACCGGCGGGCGAGCAATCGAGTCGCCGCCGATGGTCGAGCAATCGCCGCGCCCACTGGTGAAGCTTGCGTCGGTCGGCGAGATGGGGGATCGTTCGTCCGAGGGATGATCCTCGTGCCTGTTGGGGAACGGGTCGATGACGAAACTCGCCGGGTTGCTGATTGCCGCGATGCTGACGGCGTTACCCATGGCCGTCGCGGGGCAGGGAAAGACCGCGACTCCGCCGCGGAGGCAACAATCAGCCAGGCTTTCTCCGCGATCCAGGCCGGCGATCCGGCGCGAGCCTTGGCGACGGTCGAGCCGGTCGTCGCGTCATTCGACAAGGAATTTTCGGGCGAAAAGCGCCACATCTTCTGCTCGCAGACGGCCGAACAGGATGGCTATTATCTGACCACCGCCGATGGCGGGGCGGACAATGTTCGGCTGGTGACGGTAGCGTGGTGCGAGGCGCTCTATGTCAAAGCGTTCGCGTTGGTCGATCTCGAGCGGCTCGACGATGCCCAATCGGCGCTCGAAAGATTGGTTGCATTCGCGCCGAAACACGCTCGATACCTCAACGAGTTAGCCTATGTTCTTCTGAAGAAGAAAGAATGGCAGCACTCGATCGATACCTATAGGAACGCCGAGGCCGCAGCGACGTTCACGCCCCAGCGGCGCGATTATGAGCGATGCGTGTCGTTTCGCGGCATTGGTTACGATCTCGTCGAACTGGGGCGGCTCGACGACGCCGAAGCCGCCTATCGCAAATGCCTGGCGATCATCCCCGATGAGCCAAAGTCTCTGGGTGAGATCGAATATATCAAGGCGCAAGAAGACGACCTGACGCCGCTCAATCAGTGCGGGTCAGCGTGGCGTTGCCGCTGGCGCTCGACAAAGTGAGCGTTCGGTCGCGCAGCGCAACGCGCGCCGGGCCAGCGATGATCGCCAGGAACTTGCCCTCGACCTCCATGCCCGGCCCGGGGCACGCCATCTTGGTCGATATCACCCGGCTTGCGCTCAGACTGCCACGGTCGATGCGATAGCCGCCGCCGAAGCTGTTGCAGCCGGCGTTCCCGGTGATGCGATCGCCCTCGAAGCGTATCTCGGTCGCGCGAGCGGTGCGGACCGGGCGTCCGTCGATGCTGGCAATTGTCCAGCGCGACCCGTCGAGCGCGGTAGCGTCCAGCACGGGATCGCCGCCACAGCCCTTGACGCTGCGCCGGCCGACCGTGACGGTGACACGATCGGGAAATTTGCGGTCGCTCATCCCGTCGCTGCACGGCGCGCGGGTGATATCGACGACGATCCGCCGCGTGACATAGCGCCGTCCGTTGAAGCTGGGCCGCGCCGCGGGCGCCTTGACGTGAATCCGGGTCTTTCCATAATCGCCGGCATAATTGATCCAGCCGCGTTCGATGGTCAGCGTCCAGCCCGGTTCGGTGCCGACGGCGCGATAGGTCTCGGTCCTGGCCGAGGCAGGCACAGCGAGGAGCAGCGCGGGCAGGGCGAGGGTCGCGGCGAGCTTCATGGCATCTCTCCTTTGCCCGGGCGTATAGCCCAATCCAGCTGAACCGGCCATGTCGGCCGTATTCAGCCGCGATGTCGGGCAAGCACTTCATACGCCATCACCGCGGTCGCCACCGCGGCGTTCAGGCTGTCGGCCTTGCCCAGCATCGGCAATTTGACCAGCAGGTCGCATTCCGCCTCATAAGCGTCGGGCAGACCCTGCGCTTCGTTGCCGGTGAGCAGGAAGGTCGGCGCCTGATAGGCGGCACCGCGGTAATCGTGGTCGGTCTGCAGGCTGAGCCCGACGAGCTGCCCCGGCCCCGAGCGTAACCAGGGCAGGAACGCGTCCCAGCGCGCCTGGGCGATCGGCACCGTGAACAGCGCGCCCATGCTCGCGCGCACGGCCTCGACCGAAAAGGGATCGACGCAATCGTCTACCAGGATGAGACCACCCGCGCCGACCGCGTCGCCGGTCCGCAGGATCGTGCCGAGATTGCCGGGATCGCGCAGCCGCTCGGCGACCAGCCAGATCGGCGAGGTCGAACGGTCGAGCGCCTCGAGCGGCGTGGTGAATTCGGGGAACACCCCGACCACCGCCTGCGGATTGTCCTTGCCCGACAATTTGGAAAGGATGTCGTGGCTGGTCTCGATCGCTTCACCGCCGGCAGCTTCCACGGCGTCGACCAACGCGAGGACCAGCGGATGCCTCGCGCTGTCGGCAGCGAAGAACAGATATTCCGGCATGCGTCCCGCTTCGCGCGCCTCGGTCAGGATGCGCAGCCCCTCTGCGAGGAACAGCCCCTCGGCCTTGCGATGCTTCTTGTCGCGCAAGCTGCGGACGCGCTTGACCAGGGTGTTGGAGAAGGCAGTGATCTCGCGCGGCATGATGGGTTCCTAGCGAACCCATTAGTGCAGCGGAAGCTGTAGTCGTCAGCTAAGCTCTACCCGTCACCCCAGCCCAAGCTGCTGCCGTCACCCCAGCGTAAGCTGGGGTCTCAAGCAGTATTCTCCCCTCATGAGATGCCAGCTTTCGCTGGCATGACGGATTTGGGAGGGGAGGCGGTCAGTCCTCGCCGAACTTAGCCTCGACCAGCTCACACAAGGCACCAACCGCGCTTTCCGCGCCATCGCCGTCCGCGCTGATCGTGATCGTGTCGCCCATCGCCGCGCCGAGCATCATCAGCCCCATGATCGACGTACCGGTGACCGCGGGGCCATCCTTGACGACCTGGATCTCGACCGGCTGGGTCGAGGCGAGAGTGACGAATTTGGCCGATGCCCGCGCATGCAGGCCGCGCTTGTTGACGATCTGTACCGTGCGGCTGATCGCCGGCATCAGGCGGCGGCCTCGCCGAGCGCCTCGGATGCCACTGCGATATATTTCCGTCCCGCCTCGCGTGCCGCGATCACCGCATCGACGACCTTCATCGATTTGCGCGCCGATGCCAGGCGGATCAGCATCGGCAAGTTGATCCCGGCGATCACTTCGACTCGCCCGCGCTCGAGCAGCGAAATGGCGAGATTGGATGGGGTGCCGCCGAATAGATCGGTCAGGACGATCACGCCCTTGCCGTCATCGACCTTGCCGATCGCCGTGGCGATATCGGCGCGGCGCGCTTCCATATCGTCGTCAGGGCCGATCGCGATCGCTTCGACGCGCTCCTGCGGACCTACGACATGTTCCATTGCGGTCACGAACTCGGACGCGAGTCGTCCGTGCGTCACCAAAACCAGACCGATCATGCGTTTGCTTACTATCCCAAACCCGTCCGCGGCGCACCCTCCAAGGAGTCCTGCGGTGCCGCCCCTAGATCTCGATGCGTGACCGTGGGCGAAAACCCGGCGTCGTGCAACCGCTTCGCGACCCGTTCCGTGACATGAACCGACCGGTGGCGCCCGCCTGTACAGCCGAAGGCTATGGTAACATAGGCTTTTCCCTCCGCCCGGTAGCGTGGGAGGAGGAGCAGGAGCAGATCCTCGATCTGCTTCATGGCGTCATCATAAGCCGGATCCGCGGCAACATAGGCCGCAACATCGGGGTCGAGTCCCGTTCCGGGGCGCAATTTCTCGTCCCAATGCGGATTGCGCAGGAATCGCATGTCGAACACCAGATCGGCGTTGCGCGGCAGACCGCGGGCATAGCCGAACGACATGACCGATAAAGTCGGTTCGCCCAGACCGTCGCCGCCGAAGGTCGCGCGCACCTGCTGCGCCAGTTCGTTCGACGACAGGTCGGTCGTATCGATCAGCCGGTTGGCCCAGCGCCGCAGCGGGGCGAGCAACTCGCGTTCGCGAGCGATGCCGTCACTCGCCGGACGGTCGAGCGCAAGCGGATGGCGCCGTCGGGTCTCGGCATAACGCCGCTCGAGCTCGGCACCGCTGCAATCGAGGAACAAGGTACCAATGTCATAGCCGTGCTCGGCGCGCAGCGTCTTGATGCGCTTGACGATGCTCTCGGGGTCGAAGTCGCGCGTCCGTGCGCCGATTCCGACCGCCAGCGGCGAATCGCTCTCGGTGCTTTCCGACAACGGCGTGCTCAGCAGTCGGTCGAGCAGCCGCAGCGGCAAATTATCGACTGTTTCCCAACCGAGATCCTCGAGCGTCTTGAGCACGGTCGACTTGCCGGCGCCGGACAGGCCGGTGACGAGCAGGATCTCCTTGGCCCGAGTCACGCCGTGGTGCCGACCAGGTGCCGCAACGCGAGTTCGACCTTGATCGGTGCCGAGGCCGTGCGCGGATCGACCGCCACCTCGCGAATATCGAGGCCGGCGATGCGGCGGACCTCATCCCCCAGCGGCATCCGTTCGGGCGTATCGGTCAAGCGAATGAGCAGCGCCACCGGGATCTTCTCGACATGGTGCGTCTGAAGGACGCCTAGGCCGCGCACCTCGATCTGGCCGGCGATGTTTTCGGGGGGGGATGCGAGCAGTTCGCCGCCGGCGCGCTGGAGCAAGGTGTAATCGTCGCTGATCAGCGCAGCGCCGCGATCGATCAAGCGTAGCGCGAGGTCGGACTTACCGGCCCCCGACGCGCCTTCGATCAATATCGCGCGTCCATCAATGGCGACGCTGGAAACATGGAGCGTTTCGGATGAGAGTGCGGTCGCGATTGCTGCCTCCCTAGCTAGGCGCGAGCGGCAACCGGACGACGAATCTGGCCCCACTCAGACGGTCTTCACGCGATTCGACCGCGATGGTGCCCTGATGCCCCTCGACGATCGTCCGCGCAATGGCGAGCCCTAGACCGGAATGCTTGCCGAATTCCTCATTTTCCGGGCGGATCGACTGGAAACGCCGAAACACCGCTTCGCGCGCTTCTTCGGGCACGCCGGGCCCCTCATCCTCTACTCGGATCACCATGTCGTCGTCGGCGAGCATCGCAGCGACCGTGATCAGGCCGTTATTGGGGGAGAAAGAAACGGCGTTGTCGAAGAGATTCTCGAACACGCGTTCCAGGCGAGCGCCTTCGCCCATCACCAATGCACCGCCACGCACGCGATTGTCGAACCGGATCCGCACGCCGCGCTCGATCCCGCGCGTGCAGCGCTGCTCGATCAGCGCGGCGAGCATGGCCAGCACGTCGACCGCGTCGAACTTGGCGCGGCTGAGCTGGGCATCGAGTCGTGACGCCTCGGAAATGTCGGTGATCAGCCGGTCGAGCCGGTGCACGTCGTCGCGCACGATCGCCAGCAGCCGCTCCTGCAGCGCCGGATCCTTGACGTTCGCCAGCCCATCGACCGCCGATCGCAGCGAGGCGAGGGGGTTCTTCATTTCGTGCGTGACGTCGGCCGCGAAGGCTTCGGTGGCGTCGATCCGCGCCCGCAGCGCCTGGCTCATATCGCTGAGCGCGCGGGCAAGGCTGCCGATCTCGTCGCGGCGCGACGGCAGCCGTGGGACGACGACCTCGCGCGCAC
>NZ_BCYU01000064.1 GCF_001598355.1 Sphingomonas asaccharolytica NBRC 15499 | reverse complement strand
CCCCGCCTGTCCCGCGCCCGAAGCCAGCGCCCGTCCGGCCCGCGCCGGAACCGGCGCCTGCCGCGGTCGCGAGCGGCGGCGGCTGGCGTGTCCAGTTCGGCGCGTTCCGCGACGAGGGCAACGCCAAGGCCTTGTGGGCGCGGCTCAAGGGGCAGGTCGGCGGCCTTTCCGGCATGCAGCCTTATCTGCGCAAGGTTGGCGCGATCACCAAGCTCCAGGCCGGGCCAATCCGCTCGCAGGGCGACGCCGCGCGGCTGTGCGGCGCGGTCAAGCGCGCCGGGTCGGAGTGCGTGCCGGTCGCTCCGTAACGTCGGCCCGCAACCGCCTCAGGCGGCCGGGCCGGTATAGTCCGGCCCGTATACCGCCTGGCGGATGTCGTGGTGCAATGTCCCGTCGAACGGGAGAACCTGGACGAAGAACACTGCGGCAAGATCGTTGACGGGATCGACCCAGAACAAGGTCGTTTCCGCGCCGTCCCAGAAGAATTCGCCGACCGTCCCGCGATTCTCCTTTGCATCCTTGGGTGGCGCGATCCGCACCGCGAAATCGATACCGAACCCGACCGAACCCTTGCCGGGCAGGAAGAAGCGTTTGGTGATTCGCGGATCGAGCTGATCGGTCGACATCACGCGGATCGTGTCGGGCGAGACAATCCGGGTCCCTTCGAGCGTGCCGCGTCCGAGCAGCATCCGTGCGAACCGCATATAATCGTCGAGCGTCGAGGCGAGCCCCGCGCCGCCCATCGTCAGTTTGCGGGGGCCGAAATTGAGCGCGCGCGCCTTGTCGTCGGGAACGCGATCAAGCTTGCCGCCCGCGGCCTGCATATAAGTAGCGGCGAATCGCGCAAGGCGTTCCGGCGGTTGGGTCCAGGCGGTATCCTTCATGCCCAAGGGCTCGAGGATCGTGCGACGGACATAAGGCTCGAACTTCTCGCCGGTCAGATGCTCGACCAGCAATGCCTGGACATCGACGCCCGTGCTGTAGCTCCACTCGGCGCCCGGATCGAACAGCAATGGCACGCTCGCAAGCTTGTCGCCGAACTCGTCGAGCGTGTTGGTGAGCGCCAGCGGATCCACCTCGTGGAAGATCTTGTCGGCAGCGGTATCGCGCATCCCGTACGAGAAGCCGGCGGTGTGCCGCAGGATATCGCGAATGATGATCGGCCGGGCCGGGTCGCGCAGCGCCGGCTTGCCGTCGGCGCCGATACCGCCCGCGAGCACCTTCACCTTGCCGAACGCCGGCAGGTAATTCGCCAGCGGATCGTCGAGCCGGAATTTGCCCTGCTCCCAGAGCTGCATCAGCGCGACACCGGTGACCGGCTTGGTCATCGAGAAAATCTGCACCAGCGTATCGCGCGCCATTGGCCGCTTGGCCTCGCGATCGGCAAACCCCGCCGCGCCGAAATAGCGCTCGGCCCCGCGCTGCCAGACCAGGCAAGAGGCACCGGCAGCACGGTTGGCGGAAACCATCTGCTTGAGCGTGGCGTCAATGCGGTTGCGATCGATCGCCAATCCGGCGGTAACGGGAGAAAGACGACGCTCGGCCGCGAACGCCGGCAAGGCCAGCCCCGACGCCATCACTGCCAACGCGCTTCTCCGGTCCATGAGTCCTCTCCGCCATCGATTGTGAACGTTCACTATTTCCACGCTACGGTGCATTGGCAACAACTGTTTCAAAGAAGAAACCGAATTCGAGCCAAAAACGCCTGTACAACGCTAGGCGCACTATGCACATTTACGATGTCGGACAGGAGAGCATTATGCTGCCTCGCGCCATCGTCGCTCTCTGCTTTTGTTGGTTGTTCCTCGCGATGCCGGCATCTGCATGCATCACATGGATGCCGGCCGATTTCAGCTATGGCCGCCCCGGAATGACAGCCGAATCGGACCGCAACGTCGCATCGCTCGTCGAGGATCTCCTTCGCGGCAGTCCGGACTGTTCATGCGCATTACTGTCTATAACCGTGGAGCATCCGCGCCCAAACTGTGGAACGCGAGAATTGCCGCAGTACGCAAACGATTGATTGCCAATGGCGTGAGACCGGATCGTATCGAGGTCATTGGCGTCCCGACCAACGGGCTCGTTTCGGGCCGGTGGATTGGCCGCAAGCCCTCCATACTGGTTGAAATCGCACAGGGGTGTGGCGGTTAGCCGGCCGCCCAGTCCTTCCGCGCAACACCCTGCGCGAACAAAAGCGCCGTCAGGTCGCCATGATCGATCCGCGCGCCGGCCGCGGCCGCCACCACCGGCTTGGCGTGATAGGCGACGCCCAGCCCCGCTTGCGTAATCATCGCCAGGTCGTTGGCGCCGTCGCCGACCGCGAGCGTCTCCGCGCGCGACAGGTCGAGGTCGAGCACCGCCTCCGACAAGGTGGCCAGCTTGGTCGAGGCGTCGACGATCGGTTTGCTGACGGTGCCGGCGAGTTTTCCGTCGGCAATCTCGAGGACATTGGCGATCGCGCGGGTAAAGCCGATCTCGGCCGCGACCGGTTCGGCAAAGCGGGTAAAGCCGCCCGACACCAGGATCGCGCTCGCCCCCCAGCCGCGCATCGTGCGGACCAGCTCGCGCGCCCCGGGCATGATCTTGACGCGTTCGGCGAGGCATCGCGCGATCACGCTTTCGTCGAGCCCCTTGAGCAACGCGACGCGCGCATCGAGCGCCTCGCCAAAATCGAGTTCACCGCGCATCGCCGCTTCGGTGACGGCTGCGATCTGCGCCTTGATCCCGGCATAATCGGCGAGCTCGTCGATGCATTCGACCGTGATCATCGTCGAATCCATATCGGCGACGATCAATTTCTTGCGGCGATCTTCGGCCGGCTGGACGACGACGTCATAGCTCTGCCCTTCCAGTGCGGCGCGCGCCGCGTCGGGATCGAGACCGAACTGGAGGTCGATCGCCTCGCTTTCCTCGATCCAGACCTGCGCGACGGGCAGACATCCGGCAGCATCGAGCCGGTCGCGTGCTGCGGTGACCTCGCCCTGGGGCAGATCGGGAGCTATCAGGGTCGCGATGAACAAGTCGGGTCTCCTTGAAGCCGCCGCCCTACCCGTTCGTGTCGCGCGAAGTCGAGACACGTTTGGTTGTGGGGAGGTCCTTCTCGACTTCGCTCGAAGCGAACGGGGATGAGTAAGACCGAGCTGCCGAAGGTAGCGATCGTCGCAGGCCCGACAGCGAGCGGTAAGTCCGCGCTGGCCCTTGCGCTTGCCGAGAAATTCGGTGGCACGATCATCAACGCCGACAGCGCGCAGGTCTATCGCGACCTGCGCATCGTCACCGCCCGCCCCATGCCTGAGGAAGAAAAACGGGCGCTGCACCGCCTGTTTGGCCATGTCGACGCCGCCGATACTGGCTATTCGGCGGCGCGCTGGGCGGCGGAAGCGCGGGTCGAGATCGATCGCGCGGTGGCGGCGGGCAGCTTGCCGATCCTGGTCGGCGGCACCGGGCTCTATCTCCGCACGCTGATCGACGGGATCGCGCCGGTGCCGGAGATCGATCCCGCGATCCGCACCGAGGTTCGCACGATGAACCTGTCCGATGCCTATGCGGCACTTACCGCTGTCGACCGGGCGGAAGCGGCAAGGCTCAACCCGGCCGACACCAGCCGCATCTGCCGCGCGCTCGAAGTCGTCCGCTCGACCGGACGCCCGATCGCCGACTGGCGGCGGGAGCGCGTCGGTGGAATCGGCGAGCGTATCGATCTGGTCGCCACAATCCTGCTGCCGCCGCGCGACTGGCTTAACGAGCGGATCGATCGCCGCTTCGCGGCGATGGTCGACGCCGGTGCGATGGCGGAAGTGGCGGCGCTGATCGCCCGCGAAGACGTCCCGCTCGACGCCCCCATTCGCCGCGCGATCGGCATGCCCGAACTCGCCGCCGCGGCGTTGGGCGAGATCAGCGTCGACGAGGCGACCGCGCGCGCCAGCCTTGCCACTCGCCAATATGCCAAACGCCAATATACCTGGTTCCGCAATCAGCCGCCTGCAGACTGGACACGCTCCGAAGAGACAGATAGTTTCAATCGTATTGGTGAAATAGCAATAAGATTGCAGCATTGACGGTTGACGCGTAGTTTTCATGCACGTAGAGCCGCCCGTCTGCAATCATGTTGCGTATGCGAAGAAGGAGTACATTGTCGTGGCCGAAAAAAGTGGAGCCGATATCCTGGTCGAGGCGCTGTGCGATCTCGGCGTGGAAGTCGTGTTCGGCTATCCCGGCGGCGCGGTGCTTCCGATCTATGATGCGATCTTCAAGCAGAAGCGGCTGCGGCATATTCTCGTTCGCCACGAACAGGCGGCGACCCACGCGGCAGAGGGTTATGCGCGCTCGACCGGGAAGCCGGGCGTGGTGCTCGTCACCTCGGGACCCGGCGCGACCAACGCGGTCACCGGGATCACCGATGCGCTAATGGATTCGATCCCGATGGTGGTCATCACCGGCCAGGTCGCGACGCACCTGATTGGATCGGATGCATTCCAGGAAGCCGATACGGTCGGCATCACCCGGCACTGCACCAAGCACAATTACCTGGTGAAGGATCCGGCACGGCTGGGCGCGACGATCCATGAGGCGTTCCATATCGCCACCTCAGGCCGTCCGGGACCGGTCGTCATCGACATCCCCAAGGACGTCCAGGTCGCCACGGCCAAGTACACCCGCCCCGGACCGATCCAGCACAAGACCTATCGCCCGCAGATCAAGGCCGATCCCGCGGTGATCGAGCAATTGGTCGACATGCTGGCCGCGGCCGAGCGCCCGATCCTCTATACCGGCGGCGGGATCATCAATTCGGGGCCTGCAGCGTCGCTGCTGCTGCGCGAGCTGGCGAAGATCACCGGCGCGCCGGTCACCTCAACCTTGATGGGCCTGGGTGCTTTTCCCGCGTCCAGCCCACAATGGCTCGGCATGCTCGGCATGCACGGAACTTACGAAGCCAATTGGGCGATGAATCAGGCCGACCTGATCCTCGCGCTCGGCTCACGGTTCGACGACCGTGTCACCGGCCGGCTCGACGCCTTCGCGCCCAATGCGCGTAAGGTCCATGTCGATATTGACCGGTCGAGCATCAACAAGACCGTGCGCATCGACCTCGGCATCGTCGCCGATGTCGGCCATGTGCTCGAGGACATGGTCCGCGTGTGGAAAGCGCGCCAGCATCCCAAGCCTGACACCAACGAATGGTGGCGACGGATCGAGGGCTGGCGCGCGGTCAAGAGCCTCGATTTCCCCGAAGGCGACGGCAAGGAGATCATGCCGCAACGCGCGATCCGCGCCTTGTGGGAAGCGACCCACAGCCAGGCGCCGATCATCACCACCGAAGTCGGCCAGCACCAGATGTGGGCGGCGCAGCATTTCGATTTCGAGGCGCCGAACAAATGGCTGACCTCGGGCGGGCTCGGCACGATGGGCTATGGCCTGCCCGCCGCGATCGGCGCGCAACTCGGCAATCCCAAGGCGCTGGTCATCGACATTGCCGGTGAAGCCTCGATCCAGATGAACATTCAGGAGCTGGCGACGGCGACGCAATACCGGCTGCCGGTCAAGATCTTCATCCTCAACAACGAATATATGGGCATGGTCCGCCAATGGCAGGAACTGACCTATGAAAGCCGTTATTCGGAAAGCTATTCGGACAGCCTGCCCGATTTCGTGAAGCTGGGCGAAGCCTATGGCTGGAAGGGCATCTTGATCGAGGAGATGTCGCAGCTCGATGGCGGCATCGCCGACATGCTCGCGCATGACGGCCCGGTGATCGTCGACTGCCGCGTCGCCAAGCTGGCGAATTGTTTCCCGATGATCCCGTCAGGCGCGTCGCATGTCGAGATGATCCTGCAAACCGACAAGGTCGCAGGCACGCTCAACGACGAAGCCAAGGCCCTGGTCTGATCCTATGCACATCAAGGAAGAGAAAGCCGAGCGTCACACGCTCGCGGTGATCGTCGACAACGAGCCGGGTATCCTGGCGCGGATCGCCGGCCTGTTCACCGCGCGAGGCTATAATATCGAGAGCCTGACGGTGAGCGAGATCACCGAGGACAAGCAGGTCAGTCGGATCACGATCGTGACCTCGGCCAGCCCGCATGTGCTCGAACAGATCGTGGCGCAGCTCGACCGGCTGGTGCCGGTGCACAAGGTCCGCGACCTTACCGCCGAGGGCGCGCATGTCGAGCGCGAACTGGCGCTGGTCAAGGTACGCGGCACCGGTGAAGCGCGGATCGAAGCGTTGCGCCTGGCCGAAGTGTACCGCGCGCGCGTGGTCGACGCGACGATATCGAGCTTTGTGTTCGAAGTGACCGGCGGGACCGAGAAGATCGACAAGTTCGTCGAATTGATGAACGAGGTCGGCCTGATCGAGGTCGCGCGCACCGGCATCGTCGCCATTTCGCGGGGTAAAGACGCGGCGTAGCGATCGACAGATCGCGTCGTCCCAGCGAAGGCTGGGATCTTGCGCCACCAGGGAATCAACTCATGAGATGCCAGCTTTCGCTGGCATGACGGTTAAGTTTCGAAAGGGATTGAAATGCGTGTCTATTACGATCGCGACGCCGATCTGAACCTGATCACCGACAAGAAGATCGCCATCGTCGGCTATGGCTCGCAAGGCCATGCCCATGCCCAGAATTTGCGCGATTCGGGCGTCAAGGATGTCGCGATCGCGCTACGTGAGGGCTCGGCCACCGCGAGGAAGGCCGAGGGCGCCGGGTTCAAGGTCCTGTCGAACAAGGAAGCGGCCAAATGGGCCGATATCCTGATGATCCTCGCTCCCGACGAGCATCAGGCGGCGATCTGGGAAAACGACCTCAAGGGCAATATCCGCCCCGGCTCGGCGATCGCTTTCGCCCACGGCCTCAACGTGCATTTCGGGCTGATCGAAGCGCCGTCGGACATCGACGTCATCATGATCGCGCCCAAGGGTCCCGGCCATACCGTCCGTAGCGAATATGTCCGCGGCGGCGGCGTCCCCTGCCTGATCGCGATCCATCAGGATGCCAGCGGCAACGCGCACGACATCGCGCTGGCTTATGCCTCGGGTGTCGGCGGGGGTCGGTCGGGGATCATCGAGACCAATTTCAAGGAAGAATGCGAGACCGACCTGTTCGGTGAGCAGGCCGTTCTTTGCGGCGGCATCACCCACTTGATCCAGGCCGGGTTCGAGACCCTGGTCGAGGCGGGCTACGCTCCCGAAATGGCCTATTTCGAGTGCCTCCACGAAACCAAGCTGATCGTCGACCTGCTCTATGAAGGCGGCATCGCCAACATGCGCTATTCGATCTCCAACACCGCAGAATATGGCGACATCACCACCGGGCCACGGATCATCACCGACGAGACCAAGGCTGAGATGAAGCGCGTGCTCGCCGACATTCAATCGGGCCGCTTCGTCAAGAACTTCGTCCTCGACAACCGCGCCGGCCAGCCCGAGCTCAAGGCCGCGCGCAAGGCAGCGGCAGCGCACCCGATCGAAAAGATCGGCAGCGAGCTGCGCGCGATGATGCCGTGGATCGGCGCCAACAAGCTGGTGGACAAGGAAAAGAACTGACGTGCCGCCGATTTCTGATACCGTCGGCCCCGTCATCGAGGCGGGGTTCGGCGCAGAGTGAGCGAAGGTGGGGAAGGCAGGCCCGGGATCGGGCGTGTCGAGGCTTTTTCGGATGGCGTGATCGCGATCATCGTCACCATCATGGTGCTCGAGCTGCATGCGCCCGAGCTGCCTGGGCTCGACAAGCTCTTGCACCTCTGGCCCGTCTTCCTCGCTTACCTGCTGAGCTTCGCCTATGTCGGCATCTATTGGGCCAACCATCACCGCTTGTTCAGCCATGCTACGCGGGTGACCAACCTGCTGATCTGGCTGAACCTCGGCCTGCTGTTCACGCTGTCGCTGATCCCGTTTACCGCCGCCTATCTGGGCGAGCAGCATTTCAGCCGGGACGCGACGTTGGTTTATCTGGCGTCGATGGTCCTGCCGGGCGTGTTCTACGTTCCGCTACAAGGCGAAATCCGGCGGACCGGCGTCCATGGAACGGAGGCCGAGACCTATCACCGCCAGACCTCCCGCAAGGGCGTCGCCGCGGTGATGATCTATTTGGCCGGAGCACCGCTCAGTTTCATCTCGCCATGGCTCGGGATCGCCGCCGCGGCGCTCGTCGCCTTCCTCTGGTGCCTGCCCAAGAGCCCGTTCGACGCTCTGTTCGGGGAGTAGGACAAGGACCGCAATCACCGCGCATTTCTTGAATTCCCTCTCCGGCCTGCGGGAGAGGCTCTTTGCCTGTCAGGCAGGCTGCAATGCCCTGAAGTGACGGACGGTCTCGTCGGACACGCCGGCGAGCAACACCCGCAGTCGATCGTCGAACGCATCGATCGATTCCCGGCGATCGCGATAGATCATCGTCCAGTCACCGAATTCGCGCTCCGCGATGGAGCGATCGACCAGAATAGTCAGGTCGCGATGGCGAGCGTCATTTTCCAACCGCGCGATCAGGTCGGACACGCTGTCCGACGGCCCCTCGATGACCTGAAGGAAGGTATCGTCCTCGGTATAGAGCAGGCCCGTTATCCCTTCGATACCGTTGCGCGCCGCTGCCTGGCGAACGATGTCGGGAATGTCGTCTGCGGCGCGGCCGCTCTCGGCGGTGGTGATGCTACGATAGACGATCTGACGCATACGATACTCCTTACAGGACAGTGACACTGCCACACCGCATCCGAAATGACCTTGCCGTGGATCAGTCTTTCGGGCTGGACTTTCTTAACCATCGGCGGCTAGGGCTGAATGCGAGATGACGATCGGACTCGGCCTTACCCTGCTTCGACTTACGCGCCCTTAGGCGCGTAGTTCATCCCGCGTGCCGGCGACGGCGCGCACCGCGCCTAAGGGCCTGACCCTCCCCGCCGCTCCTGACGACGAGAAGAGCCATAGCCATGCTGCGCGACCCATCGACCAAATACCGCCCCTTTCCGCCCATCAACCTGCCCGACCGGCAATGGCCATCGCGCGCGATCACCCAGGCGCCGATCTGGCTGTCGACCGACATGCGCGACGGCAACCAGGCGCTGATCGATCCGATGGACGCCGAGAAGAAGACCCGCTTCTTCGACCTGATCGTCAAGACCGGGATCAAGGAGATCGAGGTCGGCTTCCCGGCGAGCGGCGCGACCGATTTCGACTATATCCAGGATCTCGTGCGATCGGGCCGCGTACCCGATGACGTGACGCTGCAGGTGCTGACCCAGGCGCGCCGCGACCTGATCGAGACAACCTTCGACAGCCTGATCGGCGCGCCCACCGCGATCGTCCACCTGTACAACGCCGTCTCGCCTGCCTGGCGCAAGATCGTGTTCGGCATGACCAGGGACGAGATCAAGGCAATCGCCGTCGATGGCGCGAAGATGCTGCGCGACTGCGCCGCGGCGCGACCGGGCACCGACTGGCGGTTCGAATACAGCCCAGAGACCTTCTCCACCGCCGAACTCGATTTCTCGGTCGAGGTCTGCGCGGCGGTGATGGACGTGCTCCAGCCGACGCCCGACAAGCCGATCATCTTCAACCTGCCCGCGACGGTCGAATGCGCGACGCCCAACGTCTATGCCGACCAGATCGAGCTGTTCGGCCGCACGATCCCCAATCGCAACAGCGTGATCATCAGCCTGCACACGCATAACGACCGCGGCACCGGGGTCGCGGCGGCAGAGCTGGGGCTGATGGCCGGCGCCGACCGCGTCGAGGGCTGCCTGCTCGGCAATGGCGAGCGGACCGGCAATTGCGATCTAGTGACGGTCGCGCTCAACATGTACACGCAAGGCGTTGATCCTGGGTTGGATTTTTCCGACATCGATCAGATCATCAACACCGTGACCTATTGCACCAACCTGCCAGTGCATCCGCGGCATGCTTATGCCGGCGAGTTGGTCTACACCTCCTTCTCGGGCTCGCATCAGGACGCGATCAAGAAGGGGTTCGCCGCGCGCGAACGCCAGAATAACGATGTGTGGGAAGTCCCCTATCTGCCGATCGATCCGGCCGATCTCGGCCGCAGCTATGAAGCGGTGATCCGGGTCAATTCGCAGTCGGGCAAGGGCGGCGTCGCCTGGATCCTGGAGCAGGACAAGGGGCTGAAGCTCCCCAAACGCCTGCAGGCCGATTTCTCGAAGCACGTCCAGGCCTTGGCCGACCAGACCAGCCGCGAGCTCAATGCCGACGATATCTGGCAGCTCTTCCAGCGCACGTACCTGCCCTATGGCGGCGAGCGGCTGCAGCTCCAGGCCTATGACGAGACGCGCGCGCCCAATGGCGAACGTATCTTCGCCGGCAGCATCGCCGAAACCGGCAGCGTCAAGTCGGTGAGCGGACGCGGCAACGGCCTGATTTCGAGTGTGCTCGCGGGGATTCGCGACGGATTTGGGATAGAGCTTGAGGTGGTCGACTATGTCGAGCACGCCATCGGCCATGGCAGCGACGTCCAGGCCGCCGCGTATGTCGAGTGCCGCGCGGCGGATGGCGGGACGGTGTGGGGCGTCGGCATCGACGAGGACGTCGCGACGGCAAGCGTCCGCGCAGTGTTGAGCGCGGCGAACCGCGCCTAAACCGCTCTCACTGCGTGACGCGGCGGAAGACGAGCAGGCCCGGGCTCGTCGGACGCTTCTCGGGCGTGGTGTTGGTCCACACCGTCGGGAAGCTTCCGATGCGCAGTTCGTCGCCGGCGATCCATCCTCGTTCGTAAAGGCGCATACCTGCCGCCGGGAAGGTCCAGGGCGCGCAGGTTCGGCCATCCACGGCGCGAGCGACGCCAAGCTGCCAGCCGCCGCCAAAGCCGCAACCCGAATTGCTCGCATTATAGATCGTCACCACCTCGGGATCGTCAGCCGTCGTGGTAATCGCGGCGACCTCGTGATCGAAATCGGTGACACCGTCGTTAGCCCACCGCACATCGATGATCTTGCCGCGATACTCGGTATGGACCGTCGGCGTATCGCAATCATTATGAGCATAGATTTGCGACGATGCGGTGATCCTGCCGCGCTTGATCTCCAGCCGCGTGATGAAGCCATGCCGGCCGTTCTTGCCGATCGGTAGACAGCCAGTTTGCCACGATCCTTCGATCCCCGGTCGCGCCGCCGCCATGCTGGCATTCGGCAGCGCTGGCACAGCGAACGACAGGGTCGCCAATCCGAGAATGAAACGCTTCATTGCTCAACTCCACGGATCCGAACGATCTCGCACCCGATCGCCGCATCGGGATAAATGTCGGGCTTGGTAGACCGCACCGTCACGGCAATGACGCGGGGGTCGGCGAAGCATAGCGCCGCGATGCGCTCGCACAGCACTTCCTGCAGCATCACGTGCCCGCCGGCCGCGATCGCCAATATGCCTTCGCGAATATCGTCGTAATTGACCACCGCCTCGATGCGGTCCTCGGGCACCGCCGGATAGGCGCAGGTCATCGCGACAGACACCAGCACGCGCTGCGGCCCGGCAAGCTCCACCTCGTGAATGCCCAGCCTCATCCGCACTTCGAGTCCATCGAGACGGATCGTGAAGGTCGCCTCAGCCATCCCGCCGCCCTGGCGTGGAGAACATCACGTCGCCCCGCCGCTTGAGGAACCGCTGGCCGTTATCGAGGAACAGATTGTGCCCGGTCACTGCCGGTGTGGTGAGCAAATAGTCGACCGCGCGCGCGATCTCCTCGATCGGCACTGGCCGGCGCAGCAAATTCTCGTCGGCGACGCTCGCGAATTCCGCCTCGCTTTGATCGCCGCTCGGCAATGTCAGGCCAGGCGAGATGGCGTTGACGCGCACGCGTGGCGCCAACGCCTGAGCGAGCATCGTCGTCGCGCCTTCGAGCGCGATCTTAGTCAGCGTGTAGCTGAAGAAATCGGGATTGAGATTGGCCACCTTCTGATCGAGCAGGTTGACCACCGCGCCATCCTGCAGCTCGTCCTGTTCGGCCAAGGCACAGGCCAGCGCCGCGGGCGCCGCCAGGTTCACCGCGGTCAACCGGCTCAGCAAGGCCGGATCGAAATGCGGCGGCCGGTCGAACTCGAACACCGACGCGCAATTGACCAAGCCGTCGATCGGCCCGTCCATCGCGCCGCGCGCCGCGCGCAGGATCGCCGACGCGGCATCGGGCGCGGCAAGATCGCCGACCACCGTCGCGATGCGATCGCCCGACGGATCGAGCTCCTGCGCCAGCGATACGGCATCTTCGTCGTGCGGATGATGGTGATGGATTACCACGCGATGCCCTGCCCCCGCCAGCGCACGGACGATCGCCGCACCGATCCGCCGGGAGCCGCCGGTGACCAGAACCGTGCGGATCACGCCCTGCCCTGCATATCCATCAGCGCCAGGATTTCGCGCCGGCTGCGTTCGTCATCGCGGAACACACCCATCATCCGGCTGGTCACCATCGACACCCCCGGTGTGCGGACACCGCGCGCGGTCATGCAGGCATGACTCGCTTCGATCACCACCGCGACGCCTTGAGGCTGCAGATTGTCCCAGATGCAATCGGCGACCTCGGCAGTCAGTCTTTCCTGGACCTGTAGCCGCCGCGCGAAACCGTGGAGCACGCGGGCCAGCTTGGAGATGCCCACGACATGGTTCTTGGGAAGGTACGCAATATGCGCCTTGCCGATGATCGGCGCCATGTGGTGCTCGCAATGCGACTGGAACGGAATGTCCTTGAGCAGCACGATGTCGTCATAGCCGCCGACCTCCTCGAACACGCGTTTCAGATGCAAGGCCGGATCGTCCTGGTATCCCGCGCAATATTCCTTCCAAGCGCGCGCCACGCGTAAAGGCGTATCCAGCAGGCCTTCGCGATCGGGTTTGTCGCCGGCCCAGCGAATCAGCGTGCGGACCGCGTCGGCGACTTCATCGGGCACCGGAATCTTCGGCGCGGGAGCCACCAGATCGCCGTCATTCAAATCATCGTCATGGTCATTCATGGTTGTCGATCCGGTCTTTCAAACCTGAGTGACGTTACGGCACAGCCGTAAAATCGAGCCTTGGGTATGGTCGATACTGTTTCTTTTAAGCAACAGACGAGGAAACCCGCCGTTTTCCGTGCCCGAACCCCATTGACGCCGCAAGACCAAGCTACCTAGGCTCATGCCAGTTCATCGGAAACCACGCCAACCGGCATCCAAGATCGGGGGCGCATGCATGAGGGGATGTACCATGAGGAAATTCGAACTGCTTGCCGCGTCGGCTATCGCGCTGATCGCGGCCACGCCCGCGATGGCGCAGAATGCACCCGCGCCCGCGCCGGCAACACCGGCACCCCAGGCCACGTCCGATCAGGATAACGGCGCCACCGCCGGTTACGGCCAGGACATCGTCATCACCGCTCAGCGTCAATCGGAGCGGCTGCAGGACGTGCCGATCGCGGTCAGCGCCTTCACCGGCGCCGCGCTCGAAAAGCAGCAGATCGTCAATCCCTCCTCGCTGCAGCTCACGCTGCCTTCGATCACTTATACCAAGACCAACTTCACCTCATCGTCGTTCACGATTCGAGGCATCGGCGATCTATGCGTAGGGGCCACCTGCGACAGCGCGACCGCGATCCATGTCAACGACATGCCGCTGACCTCGACCCGCTTGTTCGAAAGCGAGTTCTACGATCTTGAGCGCGTCGAAGTGCTGCGCGGTCCGCAGGGCACGCTGTTCGGCCGCAACGCGACCTCAGGCGTGGTCAACTTCATCACCGCCAAGCCGGATCTGTCGAAGGTCGGTGCCGCGGGTGAAGTTGAATACGGCAATTACAACTCGAAGAAGGTGAAGGGGATGTTCAACCTCCCCATCACCCAAACTTTGGGTGTGCGCGTCGCCGGCCTCTACCTGAACCGTGACGGCTATACCTATAACGAGTTCACCAAGAACAAGGTCGACGACCGTGATCTGTGGTCGATCCGCGGCACACTGTCGTGGGAACCGGATTCGAACACCCGCGTCGACCTGATCGGTTATTATTTCCGCGAGAAAGACCATCGCGCCCGCATCCAGAAGCAGCTCTGCCATCGCGATCCGACCGGCGTGCTGGGATGCTTGCCCGACCGCCTCGGCAGTTCGCCGGCGAATGGCCTGTCGACGCTGGCCGCAGTGCTGTCGTCGAAGGAATTCTTCTACATCAATGGCTATAGCGGCGGCTTCGCGGCGGCAAAAAAGCTCGGTGCTTCGGACGCAGTGGCCAACGCCGTCGGCATCTCACAGGGCAATTCACTGGCCAATTTCGGTCTCCAAAGCCTCTATAATTCCGCTGCCGATCCCTATGCCGGCGTGACGACGCCAGGCGACGTCCGCACGATCAACGCCGATGTCGACCCGACCTATTTCGCCGAGGAAGAGCAATACACGCTGAAGGTCATGCACGATTTCGGCCCGGTCGTGTTCAACTTCACCGGCGGCTATGCTCGCAACTCAGTCGACAGCACGAGCGACTATAATCTCGCCGCGGAAAATCCGCTGATCAACAATCCGGGCCTGTTCGCGCTCTATGGCGCCAGCCAGCCGGGCGGTCCGGCGACCTGGCTCGCCGGGGTCCGCAACACGTTGATTCCCAAGGGTCCTAATGGCGGCATCTGCCAGTCGTCGAGCGATGTAAACAATGTCGGAGTTTATGGCGGTAACTCCGTCGGCTGTTTCCCAGAGAGCCTCGACTTCGATCGCTCGCGTTCGATGACGCGGCAAATTTCAGCTGAGGCCCATATCGACAGCCATTTCGACGGGATGTTCAACTTCCTGTTGGGCGGCATCTATGTCGACTCCAAGACCCAGAATACCGACTATTTCGTCAACGCTTTCGGGCTCGATTATGCCTCGGGCATTCTCGGCGCGGCAAGCTCGCAGTCGATCCCCGGCGTTGCCGGCAACGCCTTCCTGGCGACGCCATTCTATCGCAACGATGGCGATGAGTTCCGCCTCAAGTCCTACGGTATTTTCGGCGAGACCTATTTCGCGTTCAACGACAAGCTGAAGCTGACGCTCGGCCTGCGCTACAATCATGACTCCAAATATGACAAGGCGCGCAACCTGACGCTGAACATCCTGACCCCGATCGGGTCGGACAATATGAATCAGGACGGCCTCAACACGGCGACGGTCGACTTCGACCCGACCAAGCCGGGTGTCCAGAATTACGCGGTCGACCGGGTCAGCTTCCAACGGCTGACCGGCCGCGCGGTGATCGACTACAAGATCACGCCGAACAACATGCTCTACGCATCATACTCGCGCGGTTATAAGTCGGGCGGCATCAACCCGCCGCTGCCGCCGACCTTCAACGTGCCGACCACCTTCAATCCTGAAAAGGTCGACGCGTTCGAAATCGGCTCCAAGAACACGTTCGGAGGCGGTGCGCTCCGCCTCAACCTGACCGGGTTCTATTATAAGTACGATGACCTTCAGCTCAGCCGCATCGTCGCGCGCACCTCGGTCAACGACAATGTCAGCGCCGATATCTATGGCGTCGAAGCGGAAGCAATCATCAGCCCGATCCCGGCCTTCGTGATCAACGCAAATTTCAGCTATCTGAAGACCAAGGTTTCGAGCGACAAGTTCCTGGTTAACCCGCGCGACGTGTCGGGCGGCCGGACCGATGCCGTCATCATCAAGGACGTGACCAACGGCTCCAACTGCGTCGTCATTCCCACCGGCCCGGGCGGTGCGGCGCTGAGCAACGGCTATGTCGCGGCGGTCAATGCCAACCCGGCACTGAACCTGAAGGCTCCGGTAGCGATTCCGGGCATGAACGGCACGACCGGCGCTTATGGCGTCTGCAGCGCGCTGCAGGCGAGTGCCGCGCCTAGCGGGGTTAAGGTGCTCGACGGTGTCCCGGTCAACATCCGTGGCAACAAGCTGCCGGGCGCGCCGACCTACAAAGCCTCGGTGGGCGCTCAGTACACGATCGACCTGGGCGGTATGAGCCTCGTTCCCCGCGCCGATCTCGCTTATACCGGCAATACCTACGCCTCGATCTTCAACGGCAATGTCGACAGAATCCAGGGCTATACGATCATCAATGCTCAGGTTCAGCTCAACGGCCGCGAGGACAAATGGTATCTGCGCGCCTTTGTTCAGAATCTGACCAACAACAATGCGATCACGGGCCAATATGTGACCGACCAGTCGTCGGGCCTGTTCACCAACATCTTCACGCTGGACCCGCGCCGCTTCGGCGTCGCCGCCGGCTTCAAGTTCTAACGACGGAGGCACCAGCCTCGCACTTCAAAGGCTCCGGGGTTATCCCCGGAGCCTTTTTCTTGCCTGATCGCTATCGTGACCGGGGAACCGCGAGCAGACGCGCCGGCCTCGTTGCCGACCCGGATGGCAACTTCGCCCGTAAGGCTTAATTCAACCGGGCGGCGTGCCAGGCGATATGATCGGCCATGAAGGTCGAGATGAAATAGTAGCTGTGATCATAACCCGGCTGCATCCGCAGCGTCAGGTCTATCCCGGCGCGATGGCAGGCATCGGCCAGCAATTCGGGCTTGAGCTGGTCGGCGAGGAACGCGTCGGCATCGCCCTGATCGACCAGGATGTCTGGCACGCGCGCGCCGTCGTCGATCAGCGCACAGGCGTCATAAGGCCGCCAAGCGGCACGATCGGCACCGAGATAACCGCCCAGCGCCTTTTCGCCCCAGGGGCAATGCAGCGGCGACATGATCGGCGAGAAGGCCGAGACGCTACGGAAGCGCCCGGCATTGCGCAGCGCCATCGTCAGCGCGCCATGGCCACCCATCGAATGACCGGTGATTCCCTGGCGCGTCATGTCGGCCATCGCGAACTCCGTCGCGATCAGCGCGGGGAGCTCGTCCTCGATATAGGACCGCATCCGGAAATTGGCCGACCAGGGCGCCTCGGTCGCGTCGACATAGAAGCCAGCGCCCTTGCCGAAATCATAGGCTTCGTCATCAGGCACGTCGTCGCCGCGCGGGCTGGTGTCGGGGGCGATGAAGATCACGCCGTGTTCGGCGCAGGCGCGGCGAAACTCGCCTTTTTCGGTGACATTGGCGTGCGTACAGGTCAGCCCCGACAGATACCAGAGCACCGGTAGGCGCGTGCCCGCTTCATGCTCAGGCACGAATACCGAAAAGGTCATTGGCGTGCCGGTGGCGGCCGAGGCATGTTCGTACACGCCCTGGACGCCACCAAAGGCGCGATTGGTCGATTTGACGGTCAGCGACACGCGATCAGCCCAGCCGGTGAAGCCCGCACAGCTTGTTGCCGTCCGGATCGCGCAGATAGGCGAGGTACAATTTCATGCCGGCCCCTTCCCGAACGCCGGGATCTTCCTCGATCGCGGTGCCGCCATTGGCAACGCCCGCGGCATGCCAGGCATCCGCCTGTTCGGGCGTTTCCATCGCAAAGCCAATCGTGCCGCCATTGGCATGACAGGCGGGCGCGCCGTCGATCGGCGCGGTGACCATGAAGATGCCGCCATTGTGCATATACATCAGCCGGCCCTTGGGATCGACCATGGCCTCCCTCCCGCCGATCGCGCCGAACAGTGCGTCGTAGAATTTCTTCGATTGGTCGAGGTCGTTGCTGCCGACCATCATGTGCGAAAACATGGCTTTATCCTCCCCAGATGAATGCTTTTTCAGAAGATCACGACGCTGCGGATGCTCTCGCCGGCATGCATCAGGTCGAATCCCTTGTTGATCTCGTCGAGCTTGAGAACATGGGTGATCATCGGATCGATCGCGATCTTGCCCTGCATGTACCAATCGACGATCTTGGGCACGTCGGTACGGCCCTTGGCGCCGCCGAATGCGGTGCCGCGCCAGTTGCGTCCGGTGACGAGCTGGAACGGACGGGTCGAGATTTCCTTGCCGGCTTCAGCCACGCCGATGATGATGCTGGTGCCCCAGCCGCGATGGCATGCCTCGAGCGCGGTGCGCATGACATCCGTGTTGCCGGTCGCGTCGAATGTGTAATCGGCGCCGCCATCGGTCAGCGCGACCAGGTGGGCGACCAGATCGCCCTCCACCGTCTTGGGATTGACGAAGTGGGTCATGCCGAATCGGCGGCCCCATTCCTCCTTCGAGTCGTTGAGATCGACGCCGATAATCTTGTCCGCGCCGACCATTTTGGCGCCCTGAATGACGTTTAGACCGATTCCACCCAATCCGAACACGATTACATTGTCGCCCGCCTGGACCTTCGCCGTCTTCACCACGGCGCCCACGCCGGTGGTCACGCCACAGCCGATATAGCAGCTCGTCTGGAACGGCGCGTCCTCGCGAATCTTCGCCACCGCGATCTCCGGCACGACGGTGAAGTTCGAGAAAGTCGAGCAACCCATGTAATGAAAGATCGGCTGCCCCTTGTACGAAAAGCGCGTCGTGCCATCCGGAAGCAGCCCCTTGCCCTGCGTCGCGCGGATCGCCGTGCACAGATTGGTCTTGCCCGACAGGCAGCTTTTGCATTGCCGGCATTCGGGTGTGTAGAGCGGAATGACATGGTCGCCGGGCTTCACGCTGGTCACGCCAGGACCGACCTCGCGCACGATACCGGCGCCTTCGTGACCGAGGATCGACGGAAAAATCCCTTCCGAATCAAGCCCATCCAGCGTGTAGGCATCGGTGTGGCAGATGCCGGTCGCCATGATCTCGACCAGCACTTCGCCCGCCTTGGGACCTTCCAGGTCGACCTCGACGATCTCCAGCGGTTTCTTCGCTTCGAATGCGACGGCGGCGCGGGTCTTCATCGGTATCGGCTCCCTGATTGTCGCGCCCGCTTCTAACCGCTGGCGCGGCGGGGGCAACCTTCAGCATACCGGGAATTCGACGGTCGTGTGCGTTGCCCGCGCGCGGGCCGCCGCGCCAGCGGTTAGGAGCATCGAGACACGATATGCGGGGATAGTATCGGACACCGGCTATCGCGCGTTCCGGAATCTGGCCTCGGTACCCCCATCGCCACGCCGAGCCGGCGCAAACCAACGCCCTGCGCATCGAGGTTATGTCATCTCGGCGTCAAAAGTCGCTCCGCGTGCTATCCTAAGGCGTGACAAGCGCAAAAAGGCAGCGCACAAGAGGCGCGCGCTCCATGAGGCGTAACGAGTCTGGGGCCGGAACACCGGCCAAATGAACAGGAAGGAATGCAATGGCTACTGCACCCAAGACCGGCGGAATTCACGCGCCCGTCACCCCGTCGCCCGAGCTGGGCGCGATCGTGGGGACGGCGCCGCTGCCGCGCAGCCAGGTGATCAGCAAGGTGTGGGACCACATCAAGAAGAACAACCTTCAGAATCCCGCCAACAAGCGTGAGATTCTGGCCGACGAAAAGCTGAAGAAGGTGTTCGGCACCGACAAGTGCACGATGTTCGAGATGAACAAGTACATCTCGAAGCACGTCAAGGCGTAAGTCGGAAAGACCTGAAGGGCGCCGCGCGGGAGACCGCGCGACGCCCTTTTGCTGTCGGAAAGGCATTCAGGCCGCGACGGTTTCCGACGTCATCACGATCTGGATGCCCGACGCGTCGTCCAGCAGCCCCGCCCGCTCCGCCGCCGGTCGCGCACGGCAGCGTTCGATATAGGCATCGATAGCGGCGCTCTCCGGGAAAGCGTGGCGGGCGAATGCCATTGCGCTGCTGATCAGCAAGTCGGCACCCGAGAAATCATTGCCCATCACGTAAGGGCCGTTGGCGAGCGCCTGCTCCAGCCTGGCGAGGACAGTATCATAGCTGCGCTGCTTGCGCGGCGCGCCGACCAGTTCGCCCATCATCGCGGCGAACATCGCCGGCTCCATTTCGGCAGCATACCAGGCGAGCCAGGTGAGATAAGCGCCACGCTCCGGCGTCCCGACGCGCAGCCCGAGCCCGGCGTTGGGAAATGCATCGGTGAGATATTGCAGGATCGCGACAGACTCGGCGACCAACGCACCGTCATGCTCGATCGCCGGCACGCGCTTGTCGGGATGCGGATTGGCGGGATCGCCAACACCTTCGCCAGTCATCGGCCGGAAAATCGACACCGGGCGGATCTCATAAGGCACGCCCAATTCCTCGAGCAGCCAGATCATGCGCGACGATCGCGATTGCGGGGCGTGATAGAGAGTAATCATAACGGCGGCTCCTTCGCTTCGAAGCGGCGGCCCATCGCCGCGCCCGATGAAAAGGCTTGTAAGTCGGCCCTCCTGACAGCATCCTGTCAGTAGGGAATCGGGGGTGTAGATTTCATCATGCGTCGTGCGGATCGGCTGTTCCAGATCATCCAGATCCTGCGGCGGTCATCGCGCCCGATCACCGCGCAGGATATCGCGGCCGAGATCGAAGTCTCTGTACGGACCATCTATCGCGACGTCGCCGACTTGATCGGCCAGCGCGTCCCGATCCGCGGCGAAGCGGGCTTTGGCTATATTCTCGACGACGCATTCGACATGCCGCCGCTGATGCTCACACCCGACGAGATCGAGGCGGCCGTGCTCGGCGCGCAATGGGTGGCCGGACGCGGCGATCCGGCGCTGGCAGCAGCCGCGCGCGACTTGATCGCCAAGATAACGTCGGTGGTGCCCGAGCGCCTGCGGCCGTTCATCGCCGATCCCTCGATCGGCACGCCGCCACGATCGCAAGCCGAGCCGGACACGATCGACCTGGGCATTGCCCGCACCTGGATCCGCGAGGGCAGAAAGATCCGTATCGATTATCGCGACGAACGCGGACAGGTCAGCGACCGCGTGATCTGGCCGGTTATCGTCGGCTTTTTCGAACAGGCGCGCGTAATCGCCGCCTGGTGCGAACTGCGCCAGGACTTCCGCCACTTCCGCACCGACCGCGTCGTTGCTGCCCAATTCCTCGACGAACGATACCCCGCCCGCCCGGGCGAATTGCGATCACGCTGGAAGCGCGGACTGGCGCAGCGGCAGCGACCGTAGCGATGGCAGGATGGTGGTCCCGGAGGGACTCGAACCCCCGACGCCCACTTTAGGAAAGTGGCGCTCTGTCCAGCTGAGCTACGGAACCACGCCCGGTCTGGTACCGAGCGCGGGTGGACGGGTCAATTGCAGGCTTCGGGCGGAACGACCGGAAAGGGCAAGGGCGCGACCGGCACACCGTCTTCGGCCAGCGCCTTGGCTTCCTCGATCGAGGCCTGGCCGTGGATCGGCGCATGGTCCTCCTCGCCCGAATGCATTGCCCGGGCGCGCGACGCGAACATGGTACCGACCCATTCTGAATTAGCCAGCGCCTGTTGCTGTGCCTTGGCCAAGGTCGCCATCGCCGCCTTCACCGCGGCGGGGGTGACCTCTGCCTGGCGATTGCCTTTAGCCGCGACGTTGGGCGCCATGACGGCCTTTTCGACCGTTTCATTGCCACACATCGGACAGCTTACCAGCCCGCGCGCACGCTGGTCGTCATAGTCCGACGACGAGCCGAACCATGCCTCGAACACATGACCGCCGCCGCATTTGAGGTCGAACACGATCATGCCCGCACTACCTCGGGAATCGCGCGGCGGTGCTTGAGCGCGGGGACGCGCGCCCGCACGTCGTCCTGTCTGGCCGGATCGATCTCGGCAAAGCCCAGTCCAGGTGCCTCCCCCATATCGAGCAGCACTTCTCCCCACGGGTCGATCACCAGCGAATGACCATACGTCGCGCGGCCATCCTCGTGCACGCCGGTTTGCGCGGCGGCAACGACGAAGCAGGCGCCCTCGATCGCGCGCGCACGCAACAGCACATGCCAATGCGCCGCGCCGGTGGGTCGGGTGAAGGCCGCGGGCATGGCGAGGATCGTTGCCCCTGCATTGGTCAGCGCGCGATAAAGATCGGGAAAGCGCATATCGTAACAGATCGACATCCCCAGGCTGCCGACCGGCGTCGCCACGACCACGGCACCCTCGCCCGGCGTATAGGCGGCAGATTCGCGCCAGCTCTCGCCCGTCGGCAGGTCGACGTCGAACATATGCAGCTTGTCGTATCGAGCACGAATCTCGCCGGTATGATCGATCACGAAACCACGATTGGCGAGCTTGCCGTCATCACGGCGGATCAGCAGCGAGCCGATATGCACCCAGATGCCGTGATGAGACGCCGCAGCCCGCATTGCCGCGAGCACTGGGTCATCCGCTTCAGTGAACAGGTTCGGCGCCGCACGCTCACGGTTGCGGTCGACCAATCCAGATACTTCCGGCGTGAACAGCATCACCGCGCCGCCTGCCGCAGCAGCGGCCACGGCATCGACCATCGTCGCCCGATTGGCGGCGGGATCGATCCCGCTCGTCATCTGCAGGACGGCGATTTTACCGGCGAGATTCATGCCGCAAGCAGCGGGTCGAGCCCTCCCCGCGCATCGAGCGCGGCGAGATCGTCCGATCCGCCAATATGCTTTCCGTCGATGAACACTTGGGGCATCGTCATACGACCGCCGGAGCGATCGACCATCTCGGCCTTTTTCGGACCGCCCATCGTGACATCATATTCGATCGGCTCGATGCCCTTCGATGCGAGCAACTTCATCGCTCGCACGCAATAAGGGCACCACGCCTTGGTGTAGACTTCTACCTTGGCCATAGTCAGAGAGAGGTGGAGAGCGTCGTGCGGCTTGTCAATCGGACGTATCGCTCAGCACCCGCGCCCAGCACAGAACGGTGACCTTGCCGGCGCCCGCCTTGAGCAGCGCGCGCGTGCAGGCGTCGGCGGTGGCGCCGCTGGTATAGACGTCGTCGACCAGCACGACGTGCTCCTCTTCGATCCGCCGTTCGATAGTGAATGCGGCACGAACCGCGTCGCGGCGTTGGCGCGGGTTCATTCCGCGCAGCGCTGGCGTTCGTTTGATCCGGCGCAACAGCAACGGATCATGCGGAACGCCGCTTGCCGCCGACAAGGCATCGGCGATCAGCGCGGCCTGGTTGAACCCCCTGCCCCATAACCGCCAGCGATGCAGGGGGACCGGCACCAACAGATTTGCGTCCATGGGCATGTGTCGCGCCATTAGCCGCGCCGCCGTCGTCGCAAACGCAAGCCGGCCGCCATATTTGAGCCGCAGCGCAACCGTCTTGGCGACGGGGCCGTAAGCGACGGCGGCACGCGCGCCGGCATGCGCCGGTGGCTTGGCGAGGCAAGCGCCGCATTGCGCGTCGGGCCCGCGATCGATCTCGAACGGCACGCAGCACGTCGCACACCATGGTTCGCCCAGGAAATCGAGCGAATCCCAACAGGCCGCGCAGAAATTATGGTCGCCCCTCACCACCGCGCCGCAACCCGGACACCGCGGCGGCAGCGCCAGCGACAGCGTATCGGCCAAGAGCTCCTTCACCCCCATCGCGCTCTTGTCGCGCGCGCGTCGCGGCGGCACAAGCGCGCTCAATGGACTCCCCCGAAATCTTCGACCGCAATGCACGACGCCTACGCCGGGATCGTGCCGCGCCGATCTACACCAACCACGATTTTCTGCGCGCGGCGATGCTCGATGGTATCGCCGAGCGATTGGACGGGGTGAAGCGCAACTTCGCGGCCGTGCTCGATCTCGGCTGCTTCGACGGGGCATTCGTGCCGCCGCCGAACAGCGCGGTGACGCGGATCGACGCGGGGCACCTGTTCGCCGCGCAAGCAGGCGGCATCCAGGCGGATGAGGATCTGTTGCCGCTCGATTCGGAGAGCTTCGACCTGGTCGTATCGGCAGGCGTGCTCGATAGCGTCAACGACGTGCCCGGCGCGCTCGCCCAGATCCGCCGCGCGCTAAAGCCCGACGGCTTGTTCCTCGGCGCTTTCATCGGCGGCACGTCATTGCCGTCGATGCGTGCCAGCTTTCTGCAGGGAGAGGCCGATCGGCCTGCCGCCCGTTTTCACCCGATGATCGACGTGCGATCGGCCGGCGACCTGCTGGTCCGCGCCGGCTTCGCTTTGCCGGTGGCGGACAGCGAAACGCTCAGCGTCCGCTATCCCGACCTGTTCCGGCTGATCGGCGATCTGCGCGGCATGGCGGCGACCAATGTGCTGCGGGGCCGCGTGCCGCTCGCCCGCACCACGCTGGCTGCCGCCGCCGCCGCGTTTGCCGACCGTGCCGATCCCGATGGCCGCACAGCGGAGCGGTTCGACTTGATCTTCCTGACCGGCTGGTCGCCGTCACCCGACCAGCCCAAGCCGGCGCGGCGCGGCAGCGCCACCGTCTCGCTAGCCGCGGCGCTCGGCCGCAAGGACTGACACGAACGGCCGGTCAGCGGGTGGCATGTCATAATCCGCCAGCGCGGCCGGCAGCACCCAACGGATCGCGGCGGCATCAAGCGCGCGCGGTTCACCTTGCCAGGCGGCGCATCGGTAAAGCAGCAGGAGCAAATGCCGCTCTCCTCGGCCGGCGCTGCTGAATGTCAGCGGTTCGAGGTGGTCGGGCGAGACCATGACCCCGAGCTCCTCGCGCAATTCGCGGACCAGCGCCGCCTCGGGCGACTCGCCCGGCTCGATCTTGCCGCCGGGAAATTCCCATAGCCCGGCATGCTCCTTGTCGAACGGACGCTGGGCTATCAGGACACGCCCTTGGGCATCGATCAGCGCGACGGCAACCACGGGCAACAAGTCCATTTCGGTGCCGTCCCTTTTTGCGCTGTTGGTCATTCGTTAACGAAACGTGCCTACCATCGATACCCAGATTGGGGAGCCGTACGCGGCAAAAAAGCGATGATCCATGTCCTACGCCAACTGGCCAGGAGTCGAAGAGGCGCGACCGCCGTCGAGTACGGACTGATCCTGTCGCTGGTCGTCCTGACGATGCTTGCCGCTTTGCAAGGGCTGGCCAGCACGACAACCGGCATGTGGAATAACGTGTCCGACAAGGTCCAGAACGCACATTAATTCGCACGTCCGGAACATTTCATTCCGGCTTTAAGCTTTTCTCAACCGCCCTGGCCTACTGATTCGAACTGCTGGACGGGGGCATATCCTGGTTCAGCCGGGTGACTGAAGTAGTTCGAACCACTGGAGACCGGATATGAAGACCGTTCGCAAGATTTTCACCAACAAGAAGGGTGCCACCGCCATCGAGTACGGCCTCATCGCCGCGCTCATCGCCGTCGCCGCGATTGCCGCGATGCAGGGCCTGGGCAACCAGCTGAAGACCACGTTCACCAACGTGTCGTCGAACATGAAGGCTTCGTAAGCTCCAACGCTTACAGCTGAAAAGAGGGGCGGCGGAACTTCGGTTCCGCCGCCCCTTTTTCGTTGTTAGCCCTCTCCCGCCTGCGGGAGAGGCCGGGTGAGGGTCTTCTTTCTTCTTCCGAGCGATTGGTGTCGAGACAGAAGAAGTAAGAAGACCCTCA
>NZ_BCYU01000063.1 GCF_001598355.1 Sphingomonas asaccharolytica NBRC 15499 | reverse complement strand
GGCTGGGGTGACGGGAGGATGTTGGGCGACGGGAAGATCCCGCGGGGAGAGGAGCTTTCAGAACTCACTCTGTGCGCGTGTCTGCGCTCGCCGGGGAGTTGGCCATGGTGTCATTGCTGGCTGTGCCGTCGTCGGGCACCGCCACATTGTCCGGCACCGCCGCCGCTGCATTCTCTGTAGGCGTCGGCGTCGGGCTCGGCACCGTCGCGACGACATTGCCGACCGCCGTGGTGGTGATCGAATCGGCCGAATTCTGCCCGACCGCCGTCGGGCTGCCGCCGCATCCCGCCAGCATGGCCAGGATCACGCCCACCAACAGCACTCGCTTCATGCCCATCTCCCTGATTGGCGACAATCGTCACCCGAACCGGCAGCCCGGTCAAGGCGGGACGTGCTTGGCGAGCCGCGCTAGACTAATGCCGTGACCCTCAAACGCTCCTTTCCTCCCGTGGTCGATGCGCGGACTAGAATATTGATCTGCGGCAGCCTGCCCGGCGATCGCAGCCTCGCCGCGCAGCGTTATTATGCCCATCCGCAGAACCAGTTCTGGCACCTGCTCTCCCCCGTGGTCGGGCACGATCTGGCAGGGCGGGACTATGAAGATCGGCTCGCGACGCTCCTTGACGCGCATATCGGCCTTTGGGACGTCGTCGCTACCGCCATGCGCGCGGGCAGCAGCGACGCCGCGATCCGCGACCATGCGCCCAACGATCTCGAACAACTCGCCGCGACGCTGCCCGAATTGCGCGCGATCGCCTTCAACGGCGGCACCGCGTACAAGATCGGCCTCCGGCTGATGGACAAGCACGCTCAACGATATGACCTGATAGCATTGCCGTCGAGCAGCCCGCTCCACACGATCGGCATCGCCGCGAAGCACGGCGCATGGACGGCGCTCCGCGCCTATCTCTGACCTGTTTCACGCGCCGATGTTCTGATAATGTTCCATCATGGCGTACGCCGAGTCGATATCCGCTGCCCCTAGCGACGCGCTGGCCTTGTCGGTCGACCTGACCTTGCCGCCGCGCCCGCTGCGCTGGCTGTTCCTCGACCTCAATTCCTATTTCGCCAGCGTCGAACAGCAGCTCGACCCGGCATTGCGCGGCAAGCCGGTGATCGTCGCGCCGGTCGGGTCCGACACCACTGTCGCGATCGCGGCGTCGGTCGAAGCCAAGCGCTACGGCATCACCACCGGCACGCCGGTCTGGGAAGCCAAAAGGCTATGCAAGGAACTGCTGATCGCGCCCGCGCGCCACGACAAATATGTCGAGTTCCACGATGCAGTGATCGCGGAGATCTGGAAGCACATCCCGGTGACGCGGGTCTGTTCGATCGACGAAGTCGCGTGCCGCCTGCTCGATAACGAGAATTCGCCCGATCAGGCGATAGCATTGGCGCGGCGGATCAAGGCGGGGATCCGTGCCAATGTCGGCGCGTGCCTGACCTCGTCGGTCGGGATCGCGCCCAACCGGCTGCTCGCAAAGCTCGCCTCCGATATGCAGAAGCCCGACGGGCTGATCGTCCTGACCGCCGAGCAATTGCCGCATCGATTGTTCGGGCTGGCATTGCGCGACATTTCGGGGATCGGCGCGAACATGGAGCGCCGGCTGGCGCGCGACGGAGTCAACGATATCCGTCAATATTGCGAGCGCCGCCCGCGCGACGCCGGCACCGCCTGGGGCGGCACCAATGGCGATCGGCTCTGGTATCTGCTCCACGGCGTCGATCTGCCCGACAAGGCGACCCGGACGCGGTCGATCGGGCACAGCCATGTGCTATCGCCCGGCAAGCGCGGGCTCGAGCCGGTGCGGCTGACCGCACGCAGGCTGGCGCTCAAGGCGGCTAGCCGCCTCAGGCGAAAAGGCTATGCGGCGCGCCTGCTGGTGCTTCACGTCCGGTTCGAGCAGGACAAAATCGTGTGGCAGACCAGCCGCCGCCTGACGGCGACGCAGGACAGTTTCCAGGTGCTCGCCGCACTCGACGCCTTGTTTCCCCGGCTGGCCGAAGAAGGGCGGCAGCGTCACGGGTCGCTGCGCGTGCGGATGATCGGCGTGACGCTCAACGAAATCGTGCCCGTCGCCGGCGAGCAGGGATCGCTGTTCGAGCATCTCGACCCCGACGACCCGCTGGCCCGCGAAACGCGTGGGCTGGCGCTCAGCCGCGCGATGGACCGGCTCAACGAAAAGTTCGGCCGCCACGCGGTGTCGCTGGGTCCCTTTTATGGTGGGCGGATCGATCGCGTAGGTACGAAAATTGCGTTCGGCCGTATCCCGGACATGGACGAATTTCACGAATGACACTTTTGTTGCAACGCATCATGTCCGAATCGGCCGAAAACCTTACATCTTGACCTTCGCTGCTGCGTGAGCGAAGCGCGAAGGCCTATGAAGACCCCCCTTCTCCCCGCAACCGCCGTAGCGCTTCTGGCGCTGACGGCCTGTCAATCCAAGACCAACGCCACGACGGTCGAGAACTCGACCACCGTCGAGAACAAGACGGTCGCCGAAAAGCCCAAATTCGAGCTTCCGCCGGCTATCAAGGCTGAGGTTTCGATGCGCTGCCATGGCGATAACACGTTGGCGCACTTGACTTTTTTCGAGGGCGACAAGCAGCTGACCGTGTCGGCACCATCGGACGCATCGCCGGTCGTGCTGAAGGCACCGGAAGCCGGCAAGCCCTATGTCGCCGACGGCGGCTGGGAAGTGTCGGGCACGCCCAAATCGATCAAGCTGACCGCGCCGGGCAAGCCCGCCCAGACCTGCGACGCCTGATTCCAACCCAGCGGTCCGCGTTTCGGCGCGGACCGCTGTTGCATCCACTGCCCAGATTGGGCACCTTGCCGATCATCGCCCAACGGGAGCGGGCATGGCAACGATCGCGATCTACAGCCTGAAAGGCGGCGTCGGCAAAACGACGCTGGCGGTCAACCTGGCCTGGGCCGCCGCAACTCTCTCGTCGCGCCGGACATTGCTTTGGGATCTCGATCCGCAAGCGGCCAGCACCTTCTTGTTGCCGACCAAAAAGGGCAAGACCGACGCCCAGTCGGTGTTCACCAAGGACGTCGAGCCGAGCAAGCTCGCCCGCGCCACCGCGATCGCGCGACTCGACGTGATCGCCGCCGACGCGTCGTTGCGCGGGCTGGATCTGCTGTTCCACGAACTCGACAAGAAGAAGCGGCTGCAGAAGCTGTTGGCGTCCCTGGCCAAGGATTATGATCGGGTGATCCTGGATTGCCCGCCGGGTCTGACCGAAACCAGCGAACAAGTGATCCGCGCCGCCGACCTGATCGTCGTGCCGGTCATTCCCTCGCCGCTGTCGCAGCGCGCGTTCGACGACATGGCCGCATCGTTGGGCAAGGCCAAGGTGCTGCCGGTCCATGTCATGGTCGATCGCCGCCGCCGGTTGCACGGCGAAGCGGTGGCGGCACATCCCGACTGGCCGGTGATTCCGATGGCCAGCATCGTCGAACAGATGGGCGATCGCCGCGCGGCGGTGGGTCAATTCGCCGGAAGTTCGGCGGCGGCGCGGGCGTTCGCCACGCTGTGGCAGACGATCGAGAAGCGGCTGGCGCGATGAAGCCGCCCCCCGAGCCCTCTTATGAGGTTCTCGATCCCCATCTCGTTCTGGGGGCCTATGCCGTCGGCGTCTTTCCAATGGCCGATGCGCGCGACGCGGCCGGGGTCTATTGGGTCGAGCCGCGCAAGCGCGCGATCCTGCCACTGGACGGTTTCCATCTGTCGAAATCGCTCCGGAAGGTAATTGCCTCGGACCGGTTCCGCGTCACCGCCGACGCGGCGTTCGAGGACATGATCGCGCTCTGTGCCGAAAGCGCCGCCGACCGGCCGGAAACGTGGATCAACACCACGATCGAAAGCGTGTTCACCACGCTTCATTATCAGGGCCGCGCGCATTCGATTGAATGCTGGGACGGTGATCAACTGGTCGGCGGACTCTACGGCCTCGCGCTCGGCAAGGCGTTCTTCGGCGAGTCGATGGTCAGCCGCGCGACCGACGCGTCAAAGGTGGCCCTCGCCTGGCTGGTGGCGCGGTTGCGGGTGGGCGGGTTCACCCTGCTCGATTGTCAATTCATGACGCCCCATCTCGCCTCGCTCGGCGCGATCGAGATCAGCCGTGGCGATTATGTGGCGTTGCTGGGCGCGGCGATCGACGGCTCGCTGGGCGCGGCGGTGTCCGGCGCCGCGGCGGGGGATTTCGGCGCGCTCGACCGGCTGCCCGATTTTGGCGATCCCGCGGGTGCCGTCACGGTGTCCGCGCCGCCTTTGGGGAAGGACATCGTGCAGCTCTTGACCCAGACGTCGTAAATCGGATCGATCACCACGTTCAGGTTTGGCCGCTCCTTGTACAGCCAGCCTGAAAATACGCGCTTCCACTGCTTGTCGGTCTGCTCGATGTCGAGCTGGACGAACGCGCCGGTATAATGCTCGGCTTCCCACGGCGCGGTTTCCTCGCACGCGCGTAGGCGGACGATGGCATTGCCGACGCGAATCGCCTCGCCGGGCTTCATCGTCAGATCGCGAGTCTGGCTGTTGCGCTTGTTGAGCAGGCCGAGTGTCGCGACGCGCTGGTTCATCGGAGTCGCGCCCTGGGTCGGATTGGTCGCGTCCCCCGATACGTCGATCGTCTCGACGCCGCCCGACTGGCCGCTATCGTCGAGCGCAGTCGGCGCGGCGGTCGCCACCGCGTCGGGCGGTGGCGCCGGCGGCGTCTCGTACCAATTATAGCCGGCCCAGCCGGCGGCGCCGATACCGGCCACCAGCGCGGTGATACCGCCGACGCGGCGCCAGTTCATCCTTCCGGCGTCCAGGCTTCGTAATCACCGGTGGCAGGGGCGCGATGCCCGCCCTTTTCGAGCGCGCCCGGCGGCCGATAGGCCAGAGCGGTCCCGGTCAGATTGGGCACGGCGGGCTTTTCCCAACGGCGCTGCTCCGGCAGCGCGCGATCGGGCACGTCGTCGATCTGGTGGTGCAGCCAACTGAACCATTCAGGCGGCACCCGGCTGGCATCATTCGCGCCGTTATAGATCACCCAGCGCCGCGGGTTGCCGTTGGTGTCCTTGCCGCCCCGGTAATAGACGTTGCCAAGGTCATCCTCGCCGACGCGCTCCTTGCCGAGCAGGCCGACCATCGTGCCCCAGGTCGCGCCGGTCCACCAGGTGAAGGGATTGAGATTGATACCCATAGGCCGCGCTTAGCGGGTGACGGTCCGGCGTTCAACGTCTGCCGTCACTTGCCGGTCCAGGTCACCTTGTCGCCCTCGGCAATCTCCAGCTCGGCACTGCGCCCGCCCTTGAGCTCGAGCACCGCGCCGACCGGCTCGCCCGACGAAATCGGCGTCTCGTCTTCGGGAATCGCGTTTTCCGCGATGCGCGCGATCGTGCCGTTGGGCCGAATGAAGATGATATCGAGCGGGCTCGGCGTGTTCTTCATCCAGAAGCTCGCTTCTTTGGGCGCGCCGCCGCCGGCCGGATAGGGCCAGAAGAGCATGCCGCCATTGTCGGCAATATCGGTCCGGAACATCAGCCCTTTTTCCTGCTCGGTGGAGGTTGAGGCGACCTCGACCTGGAAAGAGTGAACGCCGTTGCTGCTGGCGACGGTCAGCGCGATCGTCTTGGCCGCGGAATCGCTGTTCGCGCTCGCGGTACCGCTTTGCGAACAGGCCGTCGGCAGGACGCACAGCGCCAGCGGCAGCAACACATACCGGAATTTCATGAAATCAGTCCTGTTCGACCATGACTGCCAACGGGCCCTTACGGCCCTCAACGATCCGCGCCCTCAGGCGTTGCTCGGGCTCTACCTCATGCAGACCGGCTCGGCGCAGCGTTTCCATATGCACGAATATATCGGCCGAATCGGCATCGCGCACCAGGAAACCATAGCCCTTCAGGCGATTGAACCATTTGACCGCGACCGGTTCGAACGGCCCGGCCTCGTCGAGCATCGAGACTGGATCGACCCGATCGGCATCGGGGCGGACGCGCGGCGGCGGCTCGATCGCAGTCGACAGGTCGATGGCCAGGATCGCGCTTGCCTGCAGGCCGCGGTCGCGGCGGACCGCCACGCAATCGACCCGTGCGCCTTCGGGCAGGCTGCGCCGGCCATGCGGCTGGAGCACCGAAAAGTGAATGAGGATATCGCCCGCCTGATCGTCATCGACCAGGAAGCCGAAACCGCGCGTGACGTCGAACCATTTGACGACGCCGCGATGGCGCGATTCGCCGTCCGCCAGCGCCCCGACGTCACCCTCTTCCAATGGCTCTAACGGGCGATCGCCCGTCTCCAGCTGCGGTTCTACGCGCACAGTCACCCCCTGTGAACGATCTGTGTAACACGATCGCGATGAAAGCCAAAGGGTTAGCGCTGGTCATTTCGCGGCCGTTCTATTCGAGCAATTCGGCGGGATCGTCACCGGGATTCATGCTCGCCAGCGCGCGGGCCAGCTGGAACGAATGGCCGGCGCGAAGCAGCGCCGCGACATGCTTCTCGCGCGTCGGGCGATCGCCCGGCTGGTCGGCGAACGGACCGATCCGACGCCTACGGGCATAAGCGATCGCGGCGTCGACCGAGCGGTCGGCGACGGCCGGCGCGATGGCCTCGGCGTCGTCGCCGGCGATACCCGCCTGGCGCAATACGCCGGCCACGCGCCGGGCGCCCAGTCCGCGCCGCGCCATCGTGCTTGCCTTGGCCTCTCCCCAGGCGCGATCATCGATATAGCCGAGCTCGCCCATGCGATCGGCGATCGCCGCCGGGTCGGCGGCTTCCCCGTCCCAGCCCCGCTCGCGGATCTTGCGGCGGAGATAATCGGTCAGCCGCCCGCGCGTCGTCGCGAAGCGTTCGACATAGCGCAATGCCAGCCGTTCGAGGCTCGAACGGTCGAGCGGTGGGGCGGGTTGACGAGGAACTCGGGTCATGTCGCCATGTTTGTGCCACACTGACAACCGATTTTGAACGCGTGCGGGCGGCAGGGGGCCGTCGCTGGCATGAAGCGGCCGGTAAGAGCCGCAGGAACATGGGCGCGAAAGTGATGACATTAGACATGGCGACTGACGTGGTGGGCGAGCGAACGGAGAGCCTGGTGCCGACTCCGACCGACGACGCCTTGCCGCGCCGACTGGCCGATTTCGCGACGTTGGGCGAAGCGCTGGATTATGCCGCGAAAGGCGTGCGCGGGCTCAATTTCCACGATCCGCGCGGCGCGTTGGTGCGTGCTTATCCTTTTTCCGAAATGCGGCGGGACGCGCTGGCGATGGCGCGCCGGCTGATCGCGTCGGGCGTGAAGCCTGAGGACCGAATCGCGCTGATCGCGGAAACCGGCGTCGAGTTCGCCAGCCTTTTCTTCGGTGTGGTCTATGCCGGGGCCTGGCCGGTGCCACTGCCGCTGCCGACCAGCTTCGGCGGCGCGCAAAGTTATATCGACCAGCTGTCGGTCCAACTCAAAAGCTGCGACCCGACGATGCTGATCTATCCGCCCGAGATCGGCGCGATGTGCGCCGAAGCGGCAAGGATCCAGAAGGTCGAGGGAATCGACTGGGCGAGCTTCGCCGAGCGCCCTGCCCCCGACGTCGAGTTGCCGCAGGCAGTGGGTGAGGACATCGCCTATCTGCAATATTCGAGCGGCTCGACGCGCTTTCCGCATGGCGTCGCGATCACCCATCATGCGCTGCTCAACAATCTCGCCGCGCACAGCCATGGCATGCATGTCGGCGATGGCGATCGCTGCGTTTCGTGGTTGCCCTGGTATCATGACATGGGGCTGGTCGGCTGCTTCCTGTCGATCGTCGCCAACCAGGTATCGACCGATTACCTCAAGACCGAGGATTTCGCCCGTCGTCCGCTCGCCTGGCTCGACCTGATCAGCCGCAATCCCGGCACCACGCTCTCTTATTCGCCGACCTTCGGATACGACATCTGCGCCCGCCGCATGTCGAGCCAGACCAAGGCGCAGGATCGATTCGATTTGTCGCGCTGGCGCGTTGCGGGCAACGGCGCCGACATGATCCGCCCCGACGTGATGCAGTCGTTCGTCGACGCGTTCGGCGATGCCGGGTTCAAGGCGACCGCGTTCCTGCCGAGCTATGGCCTGGCCGAGGCGACCCTGGCGGTGTCGATCATGCCGCCAGGCGAAGGCATCCGCGTCGAACTGGTCGAGGAAACCCAATTGTCGGGCCAGGAAGGCCGGCACGATCGCCCGCAGCGGTATCGCGCGATCGTCAATTGCGGCAAACCGGCGCGCGACATGAAGATCGAGATTCGCGAGGAAGACGGCGCGCCGCTGCCCGAACGCGCGATCGGCAAGGTGTGGTGCGCGGGACCGTCGGTGATGGTCGGCTATTTCCGCGATCCCGAAGCGACCGCCGCCTGCATGCAGGACGGTTGGCTCGATACCGGCGACATGGGCTATATGTCGGACGGCTATATCTACATCGTCGGCCGCGCCAAGGACATGATCATCGTCAACGGTCGCAACCATTGGCCGCAGGACATCGAATGGGCGGTCGAGCAGTTGCCCGGCTTCAAGGCGGGCGACATCGCCGCGTTCGCGATCACCACGCCGGGCGGCGAAGAGACGCCGGCCGTCTTGGTCCAGTGCCGGACGTCAGACGAAGCCGAACGCCTGCGCCTGCGCGATGAGATTCGCGAGCGGGTGCGGTCGGTTACCGGCATGAATTGCGTGATCGAACTGATCCCGCCGCGCACGCTGCCGCGCACGAGTTCGGGCAAGTTGAGCCGGGCGAAAGCGCGCAATCTGTACCTCGCCGGCGAAATCAAGCCGTACGCGATCGCCGCTTGAAGCCGTAGCGGGTCAGCACAACACGGGTTGATCTCGATCAATCGAGCGGGGTTATCCACAGTTTTGGCGACTAGATCGCGACGATGGCTCTCCATTTCGGGGCAAATTCGCAAAAAAATCCTGCGTGCGCCTAACCCTTCGCTAACTCTGTAGGCGCTATCCGCAGGGGGTGAGTACGGAGCCCTCTTCCCAATTCGCCACCCCGCGGATCGACGTCCGCGCGTTGCTTGGTCTTTACGATCCGGCGGACACCACCGATTGGGGTCCGATCCGGGCGGCGCAATTGCACGCTGGACGCCAGCTCGCCTTGTTCCTGCTCGGCGCCAACGTGATCGGCGCGGCCTTGGTCGTGATGATGTTCGACGGCCAGGTGCCGCGCGAAATGCTGATCGGCTGGGCGGTCCTGACCGGCCTGGTCGGAGTCGGCGTGGCGATGAGGCGCCTCGCCTCGCGGCATCGCGACGCCAATTCGGCGACCCTGGGCGATGTGCGCGATACCGTGCTGGAAGGGGTCGCGCTTGCGTCGGTCTGGTCGATTCCGCCGCTGGCGCTGGGGTCGCGCGTCGACATCGGCACCGCAATGGCGTTGTGGATCGTGCTTTCGGTCATGCTGACGGCATCGGCTGTAGCAATGGCCGCGCTGCCGCTGGCGACGCTGAGTTTCCTTGGCATCCTTGGCACCGCCATTGCCGTCATGCTGGTATTGATCGGCAGCCCGTTACTGGCCGCGGCAACGATGCTGTTCGTCGTCCTGCTGATGGTCAGCTGTTTCCAGCGCGGAAAATCGCTGGTGGTGATCCGCGCCAACGAAATCGGTCTGTCAGAGCGCGACGAAACCGTCAGCCTGTTGCTCCGCGAATTCGAAGAAGAAGATGGCGACTGGCTGTGGGAGACCGACAGCGCCCGGCGCATCGTCCGCGCCAGCCCGCGCTTCGCGCGCTCGGTCCATCTCGATCCGGTGAAGATCAACGGCATGCCGCTGCTCCAGGCGCTGGCCGGCGTGCATTGGGAAAGCGGCGACTTCTCCTCCGGGCTCCGCATGCTCGCCGACAAGCTCAAGAATCGCGAACCGTTTCGCGATATCCTGCTGCCCGTGCAGGTCGGTGACGCCGAACGATGGTTCGCGCTGGCCGCCAGCCCGCGTCACGATGAGGACGGTTCCTTTATCGGCTTCCGCGGTGTCGGATCCGATGTCACTGCCCAGCGCGAATCGGCCGACAAGATCAACCGCATGGCGCGCTACGACATGCTCACCGGCCTGCCCAACCGCCTCCACCTCAACGAGCAACTCGGCCGCGCAATGGCCGAGGCGGAGAAATGGGGCACGCGCTGCGCGTTCATGATGATCGATCTCGATCGCTTCAAGGCGGTCAACGATTCGCTCGGCCATCCGGTCGGCGACCGGTTGCTCGGGCGCGTGTCGGAACGGCTCGGCCATCTGGTCAGCGACAATGAGGTCGTCGGCCGCCTCGGCGGTGACGAATTCGCGGTGGTGGTGCGCGACGCATCCGATACCGTGCGCGTCGAAAAGCTGGCGCAGGCGATTATCGAGATGTTGTCGCGGCCCTACGAAGTCGACGCGCACACACTCTATATCGGTGCGTCGGTCGGCGTCGCGATCGGCCCGCGTGACGGCCGCACCGCGGAGATGTTGATCCGCTCGGCGGACCTCGCCCTTTATCGTTCCAAAGATGCCGGTGGCGGCGTCTTCCACACCTACGAACCCCAGCTCCACGTCAAGGCGGAAGAGCGTCGCGTGCTCGAAATGGCGCTGCGCCAGGCGCTCGAAAAGGGCGAGATGCACCTCGAATACCAGCCGGTTGTTGTCGCCGGATCGGGCAGTCTCACCGGCTTCGAAGCGCTCTTGCGCTGGACGCATCCCGAATTGGGCGTCATTTCGCCGGCGAAGTTCGTGCCTTTGGCGGAAGACGCACGGCTGATCGTCCCGATGGGCGAATGGGTGTTGCGCCAGGCATGCGACGAAGCGTCGCGCTGGCCCTCGCCGACGCGGGTCGCGGTCAACGTATCGCCCGAACAGCTGCACAATCCGGCCTTCGTATCGGTGGTCGCCTCGGCGCTCGCCAATAGCGGCCTGCCGCCGGAGCGGCTCGAGCTCGAAGTGACCGAGGGCGTGTTCATGCGCGAAGGCACCGTCGCGGTGCAGGTACTCGAACGCGTGCTCGATCTCGGCGTGCGCCTGAGCCTGGACGATTTCGGAACCGGCTATTCGTCGCTCGGCTATCTCGCGCGCACGCGTTTTTCGACGATCAAGATCGATCGCAGTTTCGTCCAGGGCGCATCCAAGGGTCAGAAGGAGCCGGTCGCGATCATCCACGCCGTCGTCGCGCTTGCCCAGTCGCTGGGCATGGCAACGACCGCGGAAGGCGTCGAGACCGAAGAGGAGCATCGCCTGATCCAGGACCTCGGCTGCACCAAGGTCCAGGGCTATTATTTCGGCCGCCCGCTTCCGGTGAGCGAAGCGCGCGCGCTCGCGTCGCGCGATTGGAGCGGCGAAGCCGCCGCCGCCTGACAAAGACCCGGCGATTAGGGCTTGTTTCAGCGTAGCTGAAACAGTTGCGGTGCCGCCCTCCGTAGCCATTCCGACGATGCTGCGCATCGCCTGAACCTTGGGCTGCTCCACCCGCTCCCCCAGCCGACCTCCCAATCAGGGTATTCTACGGGAGGTCGGGTGGGGAGCGGGCCGGCACCGATTCAGCGAAGCTGATAGCGACTCTAACTATTGCCGCCCGCGCGCGGTGGCGCTACAGGCATCCGCCGCACAGGGGTGTAGCTCAGCTGGTTAGAGCGTCGGTCTCCAAAACCGAAGGCCCTCGGTTCGAATCCGAGCTCCCCTGCCACTCTTCCTCTTCCGCCGGATAGTCCCGCTCGCGTTCGATCGCGGCGAGGATGCGGATGACGGCGTGATCGAGTTCCATGATTTCCCTACCCTGGGTTATGTTGGACGGCGAACGCGGCGGCATCGCGGACGATCCATCCAAAATGGGTTAATCGCCGTGAACCATTCGAAGCGGCGCCGGGACACCGTGGGCTCCCGCGCGAACGCTTGCGTTCCGAACGGTGCGGCGCTATTTCCGCCTCAATCCGAAATCGGGATTGATTGTCGTCCGTGCCCCTTGAGGGACCGGGCGGCGGTCCTATGTCCCCAAACTCGGCAACGATTATTAGGTTCAGGCACGTGGCGAAAACGTCCCCCATGGAATTCATCCGGCAGGTCCAGGCCGAGACGCGCAAGGTCGTTTGGCCGACGCGTCGCGAGACGATCATGACCGGGGTGATGGTGATGATCATGACGGTCATCCTGGCGGTGTTCTTCTTCGCTATCGACAAGGTGTTCGACACGGGCGTCGAATTCCTGCTGAGCCTCGCGAAATAAGGTTTCCCATGGCACGCTGGTACATCATCCACGCTTATTCGGGCTTCGAGGGCAAGGTTCGCGACGCGATCCTGTCGGAAGCGAACCGCATGGGTCTCGAGCAACTGGTCGAACAGATCGAGGTTCCGACCGAGACGATCACCGAGGCGCGCCGCGGCAAGAAGATCCAGGTCGAGCGCAAATTTATGCCCGGCTATGTGCTGGCCAAGCTCGCGATGAACGACGACGTCTATCACCTGGTCAAGAACACGCCCAAGGTGACCGGCTTCCTCGGCCCGAACGGCAAGCCCCAGGCGATCAGCGACGCCGAAGCCGCGCGCATGCTCAACAGCAAGGAAGAGGCCGCGGCCTCGGCCCCGCGCCAGCAGGTCAAGGTCGATTACGAGATCGGCGATTCGGTCAAGGTGCTCGACGGCCCGTTCGCGTCGTTCAACGGCATCGTCGAAGAGCTCGATTTCGACAAGTCGAAGGTCAAGGTCTCGGTGTCGATCTTCGGGCGTGCTACGCCGGTTGAACTGGACTTCGAGCAGGTCGAGCGCTCGAAGTAAGCCGCGGGCTTACGACCGCACGTAAATAGCGCAGCTATTTACGAGACGGCGAGCGCCGGCCGGCAGGCACGCGAAGCGTGGCCTGTCCGACGACGACGCGGGATTTACTCCCGCGTCGGTCTACCGAACGAGTGTGGGAACCCCACAGCACCACCCATCAGTGTCCGACGCGGAAGTAAATTCCGCGTCGTCGGACCTCGCTTCGCGAGGCCGGCCGGACGGGAACATCGAGTGAAGACAGCCCCCGGCTGTCTTCAGTCCGTCCGGGGGGACGGACGGCTCGATGTTCTCTCACAATTAGCTCGCGCTAATTGTGTGGAGCTGCGACGCTGTTGCTTCCTCGGCCACTTTCCGCTATCGGCCCGCCCTTCCTAAGCTACCGCTGCGGAATTGCGGGAGGGTTCGCGTCGCGGGCCCGTCTAACCGCTAAACTTGACCTGGACGGTGGAGCCCCGGCCCCATCGCCCACTACAGAGTGAGTACAATGGCTAAGAAAATCACAGGCTATATCAAGCTGCAGGTGCCCGCGGGCGCTGCCAATCCGTCGCCGCCGATCGGCCCGGCGCTGGGTCAGCGCGGCGTCAACATCATGGAATTCTGCAAGGCGTTCAACGCCGCGACCGGCGACCTCGAGAAGAGCACGCCGATCCCGACCATCATCACCGTCTATGCCGACCGGTCGTTCTCGTTCGAGACCAAGACCCCGCCGGCGACGTTCCTGATCAAGAAGGCCGCGAACTTGAAGTCGGGCTCGAAGGAGCCGGGAAAGGTCTCCGCGGGCAAGATCAAGCGCTCCGAGCTGTCGAAGATCGCCGAAGTGAAGATGAAGGACCTGAACGCCAACGATATCGACGCGGCGACCCGCATCATCGAAGGCTCCGCCCGCGCGATGGGCCTCGAAGTGGTGGAGGGCTGAACCGATGACTTTCGTGAGCAAGAAGAACAAGGCGATCACGATCGACCGCGAGAAGTTGCACGGCGTTGACGAGGCGATCGGTCTCGCCAAGGCGAATGCGACCAGCAAGTTCGACGAGACGATCGAAGTCGCGATCAACCTGGGCGTCGATCCGCGCCACGCCGACCAGATGGTCCGCGGCGTCGTAACCCTGCCCAAGGGCACCGGCAAGGACGTCCGCGTCGGCGTGTTCGCCAAGGGCGCCAAGGCCGACGAAGCCAAGGCCGCTGGCGCGGACGTGGTCGGTGCCGAGGACCTGATGGAAATCGTCCAGGGCGGCACGATCGATTTCGATCGCTGCATCGCCACCCCGGACATGATGGGCATCGTCGGTCGCCTCGGTAAGGTGCTGGGTCCGAAGGGCCTGATGCCGAACCCGAAGCTGGGCACCGTGACGATGGACGTCGCCGCGGCAGTCAAGGCGGCCAAGGGCGGTCAGGTCGAATATCGCGTCGAAAAGGCGGGCATCATCCATTCGGGCATCGGCAAGGCGTCGTTCCCGGCGGAAGACCTGCGCGCCAACTTCGATGCGCTGGTCGGCGCGGTGGTCAAGGCCAAGCCGTCGGGCGCCAAGGGCAAGTACGTCCGCAAGCTGGCGGTCAGCTCGACGATGGGCCCGGGCATCAAGATCGACACGACCGAGGTTGCCGGCGCGTAAGCCCGACAGGTCGACCGAAAAGAATAAGGGCCGGGGTCACTCCCGGCCCTTTTTCGTTGGAGCTCTTCTACCGCGCGGCGAATAATTGCTCGCCAAGCTGCCGATAGAGGCGGGGCGACACCAAAGCGTGCGCGGTCAAGGTCTGGGCATCTCTGGCACAGCGGCCGAGCCGGCTGGAAAAAGACACCCCAGCGCCGCCAACAGCGTCCTGAAGGACACGGCATTCCTCGGCCGATGTTCGCGCGGCATGGACCGCCGCCAACCGCAAATGCGCGATCATGATGTCGGGAAGCGCATCGCCGGACATCGCCTTATCCCAAGCAAGTGCCACCTGCTCGCGCAACAAAGCGCGTGCCGCATGCTGCCGCGCCCATGCCGCCGTGACCGTGCCGAGCATCGCATCATCGATGATTGCGCGGATCCCATCGAACGCCGCGCTTGCCATACCGCAGCCGACCGACGCGATGCACAATGCGGTCATCACAGCCGGAGGCATGGCATAGACGGGAGAGGAGCCAGGCCGCGGCTTCGCCAGCACGGAGGAGGTCCTACGGCTGGGGACGTGTACGGTGGGCACCTCGAACGACCCGCTGCCGGTTCCGCGAAGCCCAATTGGATTCCAGTCATCGAGCAGTTGCACTTGTGCGGCGGGGAAAAAGGCCAGGCGCGGTGGGCCGCTTTCGCCATCGACGCGAAATCCACCCATCAGCCAGGAGCAAACCGCGCTCGCACTCGCCCAGCTCCAACGCCCGCGAATCTCGAAGCCGTCGCCACTCGCCGCCGCAGTTCCGCGCGGAGCCGCCACGCCGCCCACTATGGCGTCGGCCGATCCGAAAATCTCATGCGCCGCTTCCGGGTCGAGATACGCCGCCAGCATCCCGGTCGTTGCGCAGACCATGACGCACCACGCGGCCGATCCGTCCGCCGCCGCCAGTCCTTCGACGATGTCGAGCACTTCCAGCGGCGCCAATTCCCCACCCCCCAGTCCGCGCGGAACCAACATGCGGAAAAGTCCGTGCTGCCCGAGAGTCACGGCCAATGATGCCGGGAGCTGACGCTGTTCCTCGATCGTCGATGCTTGCGCCGCAACGACGCGAAGCAGGGCGGGGAAGTCGGCGATCGCGCATGTGGCTTTGCTGATCATAATTCGTCTTTAGCTCCCGTACCGTAGTACGGAGTCAAGCGCGGACCGAATGGCGATCCGGCGGCTCAACCGCGCCCAGCTCTCGCGCTCTCTTTCGCTTTTACGGGATCGACAGATCTCTCCGCCAACGGTTCGTCGCCCCCGCCGTTATTCCCGATTTACGAACCGCCAAAACCGGCCGAAAGAGGCGCCCCGTTTCGAGCAGGAGACAATGCGTGGAAGTCGAAGTCAGCGCGGAAGCAAAGGACAAAAGGCTCAATCGCGCGGTGGCGCTGACAGTCGTAATCCTGTCGATCTTCACCGGCCTGTGCAACATCAAGGACGGCAACCTCGTCCAGACCATGCAGCAGACCAAGGCGGACTCGGTCGACAGCTGGAACGAATATCAGGCGACCCGCACCAAGCTGCACATATCGGAGACTGCGCGGAGCGAGATCGCCGTGCTGGCAACCACGCCCGCGACCAGTGAAGCCTCGAAAGCGACACTCGCCCGGCTCGACGCGGATATCGCGAAATATCGCGCCGAGACGCCCAAACTGAAGGCGCAGGCCCAGGCGCAAGCCGACAATTACGACGCACTCAATGTGCATGACGATCAGTTCGATGCGAGCGAAGCGTCGATCTCGACCGCGATCGCCATGGCCGCGGTCGCGGCACTAGCGGAAAGCCCGATGCTGCTGTTTGGATCGTGGTTCTTCGGCGCGTTCGGGATCTTCATGGGCATTTGCGGTTTCGCCAAATTGGGCTTCCATCCGGACGTGCTCAGCAACTTTCTCGGCTGAACCGCGGAGGAGGATCGCCGCGGAATTGCGCCGCATCCATTCGTGCGCGATAATCGCCGGGCGAGGAGGCCCGGATGAGCGACCGGCTGGCGAACGTCACTGCCCTGCCCGACCGCGCGGTGCCGACGCGGATCGGCAATCTGGTGTTCGAGACCAAGGCGGCATTGCTGCGGCTGCGGCGCGCGGGTTCCGACCTCATCCTTGACGCTCCCAAGCGCCACCGCCGCGGCGAGGCGCTGGTCGCCGCCCCGATCCTCGCGACGATCCGATCCCCGCTCTGGACGACGCGCGGTGGCACGAAGGACCGCACGCTCAACGCCGGCAAGATCCAGAATCTGCGTGCGGCGATTTCCGGTCTCGACGGGATCGAGATCGGCGCCGGCGACGTGCTGAGTTTCTGGCGCCAGGTCGGCAAGCCGCTGCGCCGGCGCGGCTTCGTCGAAGGACGCGAGCTGCGTGAGGGCTGCATGATCGCAACCGTCGGCGGCGGATTGTGCCAATTGTCCAACGCCCTCCACGAAGCGGCACTCGATGCCGGGCTGGAGGTGGTCGAGCGCCACGCGCATACGCGGATCGTGCCGGGATCGCGCGCGGAAGCCGGGCGCGATGCGACGGTGCTCTGGAATTACCTCGATTTCCGTATCCGCTCGCGCAGCCCGTTCCGCGTCGAAGCGCGGCTGACTGCCGACGAACTCATATTGACGATCCGCGGCGTCATCGCCGGTGCCTTCATGCCCGTTCCCGAGATCCCGGCCGGTGCGACCGCGCATGATTGCCTGTCCTGCGGGCAAACGACCTGTCACCGCCACAATCCGGACGACGTCGACGCCGGAGCGCCGACGGCATGGCTGGTCGACGGCGCGAGCCCCGAATTCGTCGCCCTGATACGCGATCGGGCGGGACCGGACGACGTCTTGATGCTGTCTTCCCGCCGGTTCGGCAAGGCCGCTGCGGCCTGGCCCGCACTCGCCGCCGAATATAGCGCCGACCTTGCTACGCTGCGCCGCTCGCTGGCCTTGCGCAGCGCGGGATCGGGCACGCCACGGGCGCGCATATTGCTCGAGGCCGAAGCGCGGCTGGCCGCCGCTTATGCGCGCAGGCTCGGCGCGGAGCACACGCATCTCGTCGTCGCGCAGCCGCTGCTCCCGCATCTCTGGAGGCTGGGCGCGTTGCGCGGACGCAGCTTCGAGGTCGTGCTCGACCGCCTGCCGATCGATGCGATGCATCGCGTGCTCGACGCCGCGCGCGATCTTTATCCCGACAGCGCAACGCTCGGCGATTTCCGCGCGGCCGAGGCGATCGCCGCGGCAGAGCGTGAGGCGCTGGGTGAAGCGGTTCGGTTGATCACGCCGCATAGCGCGATTGCCGCCCGTTTCCCGCCGACGCGCGTCGATCTGATCGACTGGCAGGCAGCGACGCCCCTGCCCGCTACACGCGGCGGCCGTACTTTTCTGTTCGCGGCCCCCGCCCTCGCGCGCAAGGGAGCGCACGCGATGCGCGAGGCAATGGAGCAACTCGACATCGCGCTGTTGCTCGAACGACCGGGCGAAGAGCGACCAGGCTTCTGGGGCGATCGCGACGTTCGCCTGGCCCAGGAAGTGCCGAGCCAACTCGCCGGCGTCATTCTGCCCGCGATCGTCGAGCATCGCCCCGCGACCTTGCTCCGCGCGCTTGCCGCGGGCTTGCCGGTAATCGCCACCGAAGCATGCGGTCTGCCGCCGCAACCCGGCCTGACGCTGATCGAACCATGCGATTCGACCGCCTTGCGCGAGGCGATCCGGCAAGTGCTTTCCTAAGCTCGCCTCATCATCTCCTTCCCTCATCATGGAGGCTTGCCTTAGCCGCGCGGGATGAGCCCTGCTTTTTCCCGAGCCGTTCACGGCACCCGCGCGGTGTTCGGTGGGGCGTTGGAATGGGACGGCGCGGATGCGCTCGATCCCATTGCGATGGCGGTCACCGCGCTGGGCATGGGTGTGCCGATCCTGATCGGCGTGCTGATCGGGCGGCCCAATATCGGCTTGGCCGCATCCCTCGGCGCGATGTGGGTCGGCGCCGCGCCGCGCGGCGCGAGCTTGAAAGAGCATTGGCAGATCGTCCGTGACATCGTCGCCGCGGCAATCGCGGCGGCGGTGGCGGCCGCGATCGTTGCCCAGCACGGACCGTGGAGCGATGTGGGGCTGGTGCTTGTCGCGGGCGCCGCGGCTTTGCTCGGCGGATTCAGCCGGCCGATGGCGGTCGCCAGCCAACGCTTCATCATCTTTGCGACGATCGGGATCGGTGTCGCGGCGCACACGCACAACCGAATCGCCCTGGTGGTTCTCATCGCCGAGGGCGCCTTGTGGGCAGCGCTCTGTGCATTGACGATCGGTGTGGTGGCGCGGCGGTTCGACATCGGCCAAATCGTGGCGAGCGAACGCGGATCGACCGCTCGCTTCGAGCAGAAGTTCCGCCGCTGGCGCGGAACGCTCCGAACCTCGACGGCATGGAGTTACCCAGTCCGGTTGATGGCCTGCCTCGCCTGCGCCGCCGCGATTTGGGGCGCGTTCCCGCAGCATCACTATGGCTGGATCGCGGTAGCCTTCGCCTTGCTGACGCAACGGCAAAGCGACAATCTTATCGCCAAGGTCTCGCAGCGCGCGCTTGGCGTGGCGGCGGGCGTGGTGGCGACCGAAGTGATCGCTATCCATCCGTTACCGGACTGGGCGCTCGTCGCGATCATCTCGACGCTCGCGGCCCTGAGCCCGTGGCTCAGGAACCGCAGCTATGCCGCTTATACCGCGGCAACCACGCCGCTGATCATGCTGCTGACCAGCGGCGGCGAGACGATCGGCCAAGGGCTGCTGATCGACCGGTTCATCGCGACTCTCATCGCGGCGGGGTTGGTGATCACCGCGTTCCTGGCCGCCCGCCGGCTTATGCCTCGGCCATCTCCGGATAATCGGCGCTCAGGCTGAGGTCGCGGTCGCCCTCGATGATCGCCAGCCGCTCTTTCAGCTTCGCCACCGCCGTCTCATACGCGAACCTGCCGAGCACCAGGTGCCGCGGCACGTCGTCGCGCGACACCGCCTCGATGATCGCCTCGCCGGCGCGGACCGGGTCGCCCGGCTGTTCGCCGCTATAGCCGCTGGTCGTCGTCATGCGCTTGCCCGCGGTCTCGGCATAAGCCTCGATCCGGTTCCTGGTCTGGCGCAGCGAACGGCCCGCCCAGTCGGTGCGGAACGGCCCCGGCTCGACGCACATCGCGGCGATGCCGAGCGGCCCGACTTCGGCGCGGAGGGAATCGGTGAAGCCCTCGACCGCATGCTTGGTCGCCGAATAATAGCCGGAGGCGGGAAATCCGACCAAACCGCCGACCGAACTGATGTTGACGATATTGCCGCTGCCCTGCTCGCGCATCACCGGCAGGACCGCGCTAGTCATCGCGAACAGGCCGAAGACATTCGCCTCGAACTGGTCGCGTATCTCCTGCTCCTCGCCTTCCTCGATCGCGCTCTGATAGCCATAGCCGGCATTGTTCACGAGCACGTCGACCCGGCCGAACCTGTCCTTCGCCGCCGCCACCGCCGCATCGATCTGCGCTTTGTCGGTGACGTCGAGGTCGACCGCCAGCGCCCGATCGGGCGCGATCTCGACGATATCGGCGACACGCTCCTTGCCGCGTGCCGTCGCCACCACGCGCCAGCCGCGATCGAGCACGATTTTGGCAAGCTCTCGGCCGAAGCCGGTCGAGCAGCCAGTGATGAACCAGACGGGATCGGCGGGGAGCGTCATCGGGGCACCTCTTATTGGGGAAGATCGCAATAAGAGAGATGGGATCGCGGGCGCCCGGCGACAAGCGCCGGGCGCCCTCGCCGGACTATAAGAACCAACGCCTCAGCGGCAGTCGATATAGACAGGGTTGCCGATCAGCAGCAGCCCGGCCTTGCCGCGCACATTGGCGCTGATCCAGCCGCACGCTTGCGCACGATCGAGCGATACCTTCATGCGCGCATCGTCGCTGTCGATCGTCGAGCCCAGGCCGGCCAGCGCCTTACCGTTGGCGATGACCTCGACCGCCGCCCCGCGCACGGCAGCCAAACGCAATTCCATCGACAGCGTCGCGTCGGGACGCAGCCGTTCGCCCATGACTGCCCGGCGCCCACCAGATACGACCGCCATTTCTAGCAAGCGATCGCGCGTCCCCTCGGTGTCGATGAATACGTTGCCACGCTTGATCCCGGCAGTGATGCCGGGGACCGACAGGCTGTCGGCATAGACCACCGTGGTCGGCCGCCCGATCCGCGACGGGCCGTCGGGGTCGTGCGTGTCGCTGCCGCCGATGCCGGTCAGGCGCTTGCCTTCGTTGAGTCGGGCGTACCAGAAACCGAGCCCGGCATAGGCACCTTCGACATGGGTGCCGTTAACCGCCTCGACCGCGGTCACCTGGCTCCAGTCGGTGTCGGTCCACAGCCAGCCGCAGCCCATGCAGATCTCCCCGCTGGGCGACGCCGGATGGTTGATCGACATGATCGCGCCGGCGGCGGCAATGCTGTTCTGAAGCGCGGGAAGGTTGGGCACGCCGGGCGTGCCGACGCGGAAATCGACGAAGCGCGACGGTCCGAAGATATTGGTGTGGCCGCGAAAGGTGGTGACCTCCACTCCGGGGATCAGCAGCATCTTGTCGAACCAGGGCTGCAGCTCGCGCAGATCGTCGAAATGCGCGACGGTATTGTGGTCGGTCACCGCGATGAAATCGAGCCCCGATGCGCTCGCCGCCTCGACCGTACGGAACAACGGACACGGGACCTTGCGCCCGAGTTGGCTCTTGCAACTGCCGTCGCTGTTCGCGTCGTGCATGTGGAGATCGCCGCGATACCAGCCGGGTCTGTCGTTGAGCGGCGGGTTGGCGATCGCGGCGCTGGCGCGTGTCGCCGTCCCGCGATCGAAATAGACCTTCACTTTATAGGCAGCGCTGCTGTTCGGGCGAGCATTGGGCACCCCGAACTGGACGTGCCAGCGGCCGGCCGGGATCGGTCCGGGCAGATAGCCCGGAGTCGCATCGCTCGCCGCGATCGTTACCTTGTCGTAGCTGCCGCCGCTCCAGCCGCGGAATTGCCTGGGATCCCAAACGCCGAGGTCGATCACGGTCTTGTTCGACTTGTCGTAGGAAAGCGCGACGGTGATCCGCTCGACGCCCGCAGGGACGTTGAACGGTATCTCGCGATAGGTCTGCGCATCCTTGCCAGCGATGACGCCCGACACGGTCACGTCTGGCTGCACCTGGTCCTGCCCGGCCATCGCTGCCGGAGCGGCAAAGACGGCCAAGATCAGCGCAACGAAAAGACGAAATCCACGCATCAGAAAGCGAAATCGACGGCGAAGCGGAAATTGCGCCCGAAGATCGGCCGGCCGATGAACAATTGGTCGTTGGCCTGGCCGCTGGTCAGCTCACCCGCGCGCGGATTGCCTTCGGTCAAGCCGATCGCGTTGGTCAGGTTATCGCCATAGGCCCAGAACGAGATGCGGTCGGTCAGCTTGAACCGTACGCTGGCGTTGAGCACGGTATAGGCCGGCAACTTCGAAATGTTGGCGGCGTCGGCATAGCGTTTCGAATAATGTTCGACGTCCATCTGCGCGCGGAAGCGGCCGTCGAGCAGGGTCACGGCCGGCGTCGCGCGCAGCCCGAGTTTGGGGACGCGGAGCAGCTGGTGACCCGAATAATCGCGCGGGATCAACGTCGTGCCCGACAGCTCGTTATACTTGAGATTGCGGAAGGTCGGGTTCTGGATCGTCGCGTTGATCGTGAGGTCGAACCAGGAAACCGGTCGGATCGTGCCTTCGAGCTCGACGCCATAATCGCGCGTGTCGGTGTAAACGGTCTGGGTGATGTAGCCCAACGTCTTCGGGTCGAACTGGGTGTTGCCGATCGAATAGGCATCGAAATCCGTCAGGAACCCGGTCGCGTAAAAGCTGACCAACGGGGTCGAGAGCTTGAACCCCGCTTCCCACATCTTGATCCCCTGCGTCACCGGCTGTGCGGCGGCCGAGGTGATGAAGCTGCCCACGCTCGGCATGCGGAACGCTGAGGTATAGCGCGCGAACACGCCCGCGCTGTGGCTGAACTGCCAATCGGCGCCGATCGTGAAGCCGACATGGTCGAACGTGCGGTCATAGGGCGTGAACACGCCGTTACCGGTCAGCACCTGGTCGTCGGCGAGCGTGGTCGGGTCGCCGAGATTGACCGTCTTCTGGCCTTCCTGCGCGCCCTTGGCGGTCACCTTTTCCCAGCGGATGCCGCCGTCGAGGCGCAATTGCGGCGTGATCTGCCACTCGTCCGACCCGTAGAGCGCGAAGACATCCGACTTGCCATAGCCGTTGGCGAATTCCGAACCGTAGCGGCTGACACCGTTCTGGGTCAGCGCGCCGACCACTTGGCCCGATGCATTGAGCGCGACCAGATCGAGCAGCCGCGAATTGCCCGACACGTCCTGCACGGTCGACGCCGAGTAGCGTTTGAACGTCTCGCGGATGTGCGCATAGTAGAAGCCCAGCGCGAAATCGTGCGTCATGCTGCCCATCTGGAAGCGGTGCGCGAGATGGAGGTCGTCGACGAACTCGCTTTCGTCGACCGTGACCGGCCGCGCCGCGTTGATGAACACGTCGCCATTGCCGTTCTGGTTCGCCACGTCGAACGCTTGCCCGGTATCGACATAGCGTAGCTGGACAGTGGTCGCGCCCGGATAGGCCCTGAGCAGCGTCGATCCATATTGGGTGAGCAGCGCCGCCGCCGTGCTGACGGAGGCGGGATAGACGCCGTTGCGCACGGTGTTGCTGTCGCGATAGCGCGCCTTGTTCGACAATTTCCAACCAGGCGCGAACTCCCAATCCGCCATCGCCGAATATTGGTTGAGCCGGATGCGCGTGCCCTGGGTATTGTCGAAGAACACCGGGCCGTTGGCGCTCTTGAGCGTCAGGAATGCCGTCTCGCGGCTGGCGGTAGTGTCATAATTGGCGTTGAATCCCGGCAGGCTGACGATGTTTCCGTCGGAATCCTTGGTCAGCGGAATGCCGGTGTAGAAGATCGCATCGTCGGCCAGATGCTTGTAGCTGAGCGCGATCTGGGCGTTGCCGAAGTCCTTCGACAGATCGGCGCGGATCTGGCCGCCCTTGTTGCCGGTATAGCCGGGATCGCGAACCCCGCGCTCGTTGCGATAGAAGCCGCCGACATCGAACTTCCAGCCGTCGACCAGGGGCGTCCCGACCCAGCCGTCGAACCGGAACAAGTCCGCGGTCGGGCCGTAGAGCAGGCGGGCGCGGCCCGACAGTTCGTCGCCCGGCTTGCGGGTGATGAAATTGACCACGCCGCCCGGCGCGTTCGAATAGAAGACCGAGGACGGACCGCCGCGCACCACCTCGACGCGGTCGATCGACTCATCCATGCGGAACGCCTGGTCGGCATTAAGATAGCCCAGCGCCGGATCGTGCTGCACCGGCAGCCCGTCCTCGAGCAGGTTGATCGATCCGAATCCGTCGACCGGGATGCCGCGCGCTCGGACGTTGCCCGACCCCTCGCCGCCCGATGCCTCGACCCAGAAGCCGGGGACCGACTTCAGCGTCTCGGTGACGCTCGACGCCGCGCGCGAGCGCAGCGCGTCGTTGCTGAGCGTGGTAATCGCATAGCTGGTATCGAGTTTGGTGCGCTCGCCCGCGCCGGCGCGGCCGGTGACGACGATATCCTGGTCGGTCTGCGCGTCCGCACCGGGCGCGGCATCCTTGTCGGCCGCGGGCAGTGGCGCGCTCTGGGCAAGCGCCGCGGGGCTCGCGGTCAGGAGAAATGCTACGATTCCGCAGCGCACGGTAAGTGCTCGGTTGGCCACCCTTTATCCCTTTTGCTGGTGCAGCGACTCTGCTGTGCACCGCGCCTAGGGACGGGTTTTTGCAGACCGGTGACGCGCCGATGTCGGCGCCGTGACGTCTCCGGGTCAGTTCGGTTGCAACGAGGGCGCGCGCGCTCTTTTGTGCGCTCGTCCATAACCCAAGTCTATGCCTCTGCTCCCGCTTTTGCCAAATCGCCAAAAAGCGCGTAGAGGCCCAGACCAATCCACATCCGTACCGCGTTACCTGCCCGGCGTCCGTCGCTCCGGGCCGACGCCGTTTTTGCCATCGAGACAGAATGCCCTTTTCCCACCTCCCCTCCCTGCTCGCCGAAGCGCTGACCGCGCGCGGTTATGAAGCGCTGACCCCGGTCCAGGCCGAAGTCAGCAAGCCCGAGTCCAATGGTCGCGACCTGCTCGTCTCCGCGCAGACCGGATCGGGCAAGACCGTCGCCTTCGGCCTCGCCATGGCCGAGGAGCTGCTCCACAAGGGCCAGACCCCGCCCGCCGGCGCGCCGCTCGCGTTGGTGATCGCGCCGACCCGCGAACTCGCGCTCCAGGTCGCCAAGGAATTGTCCTGGCTCTACGCCAAGACCGGCGCGCGCATCGCCACCTGCGTCGGCGGCATGGATCCCTCGCGCGAGCGCCGCGTGCTGGCGCAGGGCGTCCACGTCGTCGTCGGCACGCCGGGCCGCTTGCGCGATCATGGCGAGCGTGGTGCGCTCGATCTGTCGAGCCTGCGCGTCGCGGTGCTCGATGAGGCCGACGAGATGCTCGACATGGGCTTCCGCGAGGACCTCGAGACATTGCTCGACGCCGCCCCCGCCGAGCGCCGCACCTTGCTGTTCTCGGCGACCTTGCCGCGCCAGATCGTCGCGCTCGCCAAGAAGTATCAGCGCGACGCGCTGCGCATCTCCACCGTCGGCGAGGAGCGCGGGCATGGCGACATTTCGTATCAGGCGGTCGCCGTCGCCCCGGCCGATATCGAGCACGCCGTGATCAACCTGCTCCGCTTCTACGAGGCGGAAACCGCGATGCTGTTCTGCGCGACGCGCGACAATGTCCGCCATCTCCACGCCAGCCTGGTCGAACGCGGTTTCGCGGCAGTGGCGCTGTCGGGCGAGCATTCGCAGAATGAGCGCAACCACGCGCTGCAGGCGCTGCGCGATCGCCGCGCCCGCGTCTGCGTTGCGACCGACGTCGCCGCGCGCGGCATCGATCTCCCCACGCTCAGCCTGGTCGTCCATGTCGAGATGCCGCGCGACGCCGAAGTGCTCCAGCATCGTTCGGGCCGCACCGGCCGTGCGGGCAAGAAGGGCACCGCCGTCCTGATCGTCCCCTATCCTCGCCGTCGCCGGGTCGAAATGATGCTGCGGTCTGCCCGCATCGCCGCCGAATGGGTGCCGGTGCCGACCGTCGACGACATCCGCGCCAAGGATCGCGACCGCCTGATCGAGGCGCTGAGCCTGCCGGTCGAGCCCGATCCCGACGACTGGGTGATCGGCGAGGAATTGCTCAAGAACAAGTCGCCGCAGGAAATCGCGGCGGCTTTGGTCCACGCCCACCGCGCCACGATGCCCGCGCCCGAGGAAATGATCGACCGCGTACCCGAAGGACCCAAGGCGCATCATCGCGACGGTTTTGACGACACGGTGTGGTTCCGCATGAATATCGGCCGCCGCCAGAATGCCGATCCGCGCTGGATCCTGCCATTGATCTGCCGCCGCGGCGGGATCACCAAGAATGAGGTCGGCGCGATCCGTATCCAGGCCAACGAAACCGGCTTCCAGATCCCGCGCGGCATCGCGGCTCGATTCGCCGCTGCCGTGCTCAAGAGCGCGGGTGCGGATGGCGAGGACGATAGCGGCGTGCGGATCGAGCCGGTCGAAGGCTCGGGCCCCGCTCCGGCACCCGCACCGGCCCGCGCGACGCTGCATCGTGCCGCACCGACCGGCGATGGGCAAGGCAGCGCCCCGCGCCGCCAGGGCCCGCCACCCGGTCGCGGACGCCCGCCGCACGCCCATCGCAAGGGCCCGCGACCGAACAAAGGCCCGCGACCGCAGTCGTAGTTCATGGCGCGATCGCTTCGTCTCTTCACCTCCCCGGCGAAGGCCGAGGCCCAGTTTCG